>DASUTR010000395.1:0-3578 GCA_036374535.1 Polyangiaceae bacterium | reverse complement strand
CGGACGTCGCCCGCTACTCGGCCAAGCACCGGGTCTTTGGTCCAGAACGGGACACGGGCGAATTGCAACAGCGCCGCGAAGACACAATTTTCGCGTGCGAGCGAGCGGAGCTCGGCGACCGGCGCCGAGAACTCGCGGATCCATCGTAACGACCGCGTCGAAGCGACGGCGATGGCGGCGCTCGGCGCGGTCGGCTTCGCCCAAACGTCGAAGGGACAGTCGCTGCTCGAAAGAAAGCTCGGAACCGTGGCGACCATGGTCGAGCGCACGACATAGCGAGCCGCCTCCGTCTGAACCAGGATCACCTGCCAGCACAAAGGATCCGCCGGCATGGGCGTCGAGACCACGTCGTGGGTCACCGCGCCGGGAAAGCTCACTGCCGAAGCTCGAAGCGCCGTGTCGCGCGCGAGCGAGCCCGAAAGCGCGAAGGTAGCGAGCACGAGCACGGTCGCGACGGCCGACACGAGCACACGCCGGACGGGAGTCGCCCGGCGAGTCGAGAGCGCCGTCGCGACGGCGAGCAGCGTGGCGACGACGGCCATCGAGCGCGGCACGAAGTCGCGCAGCCAGCAGAGTCCCACGCCGAGCACCACGAGCGCGGCGAGCAAGATGGCGAGCCAGCGCGCTCGCGAAGCGAACACGAGCGGCGGGACGAGAGCGGCCCAGAGCAGCGGCTCGATGATGAACACCGAGTCACCGTAGAGCCAGCCGTCGAAGAACGGCCAAAAGGGATGGACGCCGTAGTTGTTCGTGGCGTCGAGCCCGATGTGGATCGCGACGCCGGCGAGCGCGAGCAGACCGAGCCACACGCGATCGCGCGGCGCGATGCGCGTGCCGCGCACCCGGGCGACGCCGAGCGCGACGCCGACGGCGAGCGCGGCGAGCAGCGGCACGAGGACGAACGTGTGGGTGTGTCCGCGGTGATGAAGCAGGCTTCCGAGCGGCGTCGTGAGCGCGCTCGCGTACGCCGAGTCGATGTCGGGCGCGTTGTTCGCCAGCACCGAAACGAGGAGCGCATGGGCGCGGAGGCCGTCCGAAGCGGGCTCGGCCCGTTCTCGTCGCGCACGCAAAACGAGCGCGGCTTCGGCCACGAGGAGCCCGACGACGGAATGCGTGACGTTGTCCACGAAGAGATCGGGGATATACTAGTCGGTGGTGGCACCGCGACTGACCAAAGCGCTCGCGTTTCTCGCGCTCGGCGCGCTCATCGCGCTCGCGTGCGGGGGGCAATCGCTCGAGGAATCGGGCGGCGGCGATTCGAGCGCCGGCGGCGACGCCGGCAACGCGGGTGATGGAAACGGCGGCACGGCGGGGCGGGGCGGCACCTTCACCGGCGGCATGTCGGGCTCGAGCCCCGTGGGCGGAACGTCGTCGGGCGGCGCTTTCACGGGTGGCATGCCGTCGGGTGGCACGTTCACGGGCGGAACATCGGCCGGCGGCTCGAGCGCCGGTGGCGTCGCCGGCACCGGAGGAGCGGCGGGCGCCGGCGGCGTGTGCTCGCTCCCGCTCGTCACGGGCGATTGCAACGCGTACTTCGAATCGTTCGGCTTCAGCGCGACCGACGGACACTGCGTTCCGTTCGTCTACGGCGGTTGTGGGGGCAACGACAATCGCTTCGCGTCGCTCGCGGAATGCGAAGAACGCTGCGGCGGTTCGCTCAGCACGTGCCCGCCCGAATTGCCGGTCAGCACGACGGATGAGTTCGTCATGTGCGGCAATCGAGGCCAGGTGTGCACCTACGACTTCGGCAATTGTCTCTGCGCCCGGGTCGGTGAGTCCGGCTGTGCTCGCGTCGACAGCGGGTGTGGAATCAGCGTCGACGCAGGCGTCGAGCCCATCATCGTCGTGGCGTACCAGCGCTGCACGTGCGAGCTCGACGGCTGGAACTGCCAGCTCGTCACGACCGGCGGGCGTTAAGTTCGCGCAGAACGCGCGTTGAAGCGGGCCCGGAATGGGCCATACTGGACGCTGCTTATTTCGGAACAGGATTTGGTGGGTACACCCATGACGGAACGAACATTCGCTTCGCACGCGGCAGGCTGGCTGCTCGCCGTCGCGCTCGCCGGTTGCAGCGCGGCACCCGAAAACCCCGGCGGCGGCGTCGATCAAGGAGGAAGCGGCGGTACGGCCGGCACGCTCGGCGGCAGCGCCGGTACCATTCCAGGCGGCACGGGCGGGGTCGGCGTGCGCGACCCGAATGACATGCGTGACCTCCCGACACGCAAGCGCACTTGCGACGCGAGCGGCGTGAACTGCACGTGCCTTCGCCTCGGGCTCCTCGGCACGCTCGATTCGTCCGCCGACGAGAAGGACACGCAACCCTTCGTCGATTGGCTGAACACGAACAGCGGCGGCTCGGCGACCGTGACGATGATCACGACCAAACCGACGCTCAACGCGGCATTTCTCGAGGACTACGACATTCTCGTCGTCGCGAACGTGAACGGGTGGACCTTCAGCGGCGCGGAGAAGGACGCCGTTCACGAGTGGATGCTCACGACGGGCGGCGGCATGGTCACGCTCACCGGCTTCAACAGCATGCCGACCGAGCCGGCCGCCACGAGCCAGCTCCTCGAGCGCGCCGGATTCTCGTACACGTCGATGACCGCCGCCGCCGCACAAGGCGAGCTAGTGCCCGTTTATTACAAAGGCGGGACGACCAATCTCAAGCAGTGCCTCGTCTGGTCGGGCAGCGAAGCGTTCATCACGACGCCCGTCAAATTCGTCCCGCAAACGGGCGGGATGGAAAAGCTCACGCTCGCGCTCGACTACGTCGGCGCGTTCATCGGTTGGGGGGTTTCGGCTCCCGCGGGCGCGACCGTCGTCGCCACCGACCCGGTTTCCGGACAGCCCATGGCCGCCGCGCTCGAGCTCGAGGGGAAAGGCCGCCTGCTCGCGTTCGGCGACGAATGGGTCATCTTCAGAAATCAGTGGGAACCCGTCGGTACCCCGTCGAACCAGCAAATGGACATGTACAATCCTTGCTGGCTCCCGGACGGTGCCGGCGGCGGCAGGTTCCACTCCGTTCAGACACTCTATCAAACCAAACAGTTCTGGTACGACGCCGTAAACTACGTGGCGCCGCCGAACGAATGCAATTTCATCATCAATGATCCCGACGTGGTGGTGAGGTGAGAATCGGAACGCTCGAATGACGACGGCGCTCCGGCTCTCGGTTCTCGCGCTCGCTTCCGTTACGGTGCTCGGCTGGGTTTCGGGCTGCGGCGGCGAATCCGTCTCGAACGACGCGGGGGGCGGCGAAAGCGGCGAATCGGGGAGTAGCTCCGGCGGGTCGAGCGGCTCCGGCGGGTCGAGCGGCTCCGGCGGGTCGAGCGGCTCCGGTGCGACCACCTCGAATCCCGATTGTCGCCTGCCCGTCGAACCGGGTCCGTGCGAGGCAGCGATCCCACGCTTCGCGTTCAACGCACGCGACGGCGTGTGTCACCCCTTCGTGTACGGCGGGTGCGAAGGCAACGCGAACAACTTCGAAACCGTCGCGGAGTGCCAGTCGGCGTGCATTCCGGACGGTGCCCTCGACATGACGCGTTGCACGTCGGACCTCGAATGCATCGTCAGCA
>DASUTR010000394.1:0-16595 GCA_036374535.1 Polyangiaceae bacterium | reverse complement strand
AAAGCTGCGTGCCGGTCGAGGACGCTCCGACGTCCGGAGCGCTCGAATGAATCCGGAGGCACGATGGCCATCGACCTGTTGAAGGATCGCGGAACCCCGATCGACCAACAAAAGTTCACGTGGAAGGACCTGGTTCAGCCTCCTTACAGCAAGCTCGACGATGACGCTTTCACGCGCGTGCGCGTCATCTTGATGAACGGTATCGAAGCCGAGGCGTTACGGTTCAGCCACCTGTGTGGCCGAATGAACCGCGAGCTCCAGCTCGAGCTCGCGAAGATTCGGCGCGTCGAGCATCACCAGCAGACCATGGTCAATTGGCTCAATCCCGCCGATCAAAGCGTGCTCGAGACGACGATCGGATTCGAGCAGGTCGCCATCGAGGTGACGGCTGCCGTCGCGCAGGCCGAGCCCGACCCCTACCTCGCCCAGGTCTATCGCTTCGGCCTGCTCGAGGATTTCGATCACATGTATCGATACTCCGCGCTCATGGATCGCGTGGAGGGAAAAGACGCCAACAACATTCTCCAGAGCTATACGGACGTTCTGCCGGGACGCCCCACGTCCGTGGAGCATCGTGCCCCGGAAGACGACCTGCGTGCGGCCTACGATCGCGAGCGGGCCGCGCTCCTCACGAAGCTCCACGCGCTCACGCTCGTCGGCGGCGAGTACCAGACGCACGACTACTACATGACCGTCGGGCCCACGTACGCCGACCCCATCGGCCGCCAGCTCTACGCCGAAATCGCCTCGATCGAAGAGCAACACGTCACCCAGTACGAGTCGATCATCGACGCCCGGGAAACGTGGCTCGAAAAGCTGGTGCTGCACGAAGCGAACGAGGTCTACAACTATTACAGCTGCGTCGAGTACGAGACGAACTCCCGCATCAAGTCGATCTGGGAGCGTTTCCTCGACTACGAGCTCGGACATTTGCGCCACGCGGTCGAGCTCTTCGAGCGCTACGAGGGACGCGACGCCGCGGAGATCTTGAACGCGCGGCTGCCCGCCCCCATCGTCTACGAAAGTCACCGCGACTTCGTGCGCGAGGTGCTCAGGAACGAGGTGAATCTCACCGCAGAGGGGCCGAGGTTCGTCCCGTTCGCGGACGAAGACCCGAACGGTCCGAGCGCGCGCCAGCGGAGCCAGCTGAACTCCGAGGGCTCGCCGTCGGACTCGGTGGCGCTCGGCTACGTGTGGACGCCCGGCACGGAGCTCAGCAGGCGAGGACCCCGAACGGGCGACGGTACCCGGCAAACACATCGGAGCGTGAGCACACCATGACGACTCAAACTGCAACACTCGGCAAGAACCGCACGGGAATCGCGACCTCTCCGAAAGCGGCGGAGCGCATGATCGAAGGTACGGTGGAGTTTCCGCCGAACGCGGAGGGCGACGAACGCGGGATCGCGGAGGTGCGCGAAACGTTTACGAAGGACGTCGAACCGATCGGAAGCGTGCCGCCGCCCGTGAGTCTCAAGGGCATGATGAAGACGGCGGTCCAGGGCATCGCCGGCGCGCGACCGACGCAGTTCGTCGACAAGCTCGGCGAGCGGCTCGCTTTCGAACGCACGGGCGTCCGACTCTACGAGGCCATCATCTCCAAGTACGCGAGCTTCGGAGGCTACGACGGCGGGCCCACGCTCGCCGAGCTCGAAGAAATCATGCGCGAGGAGCACGAACACTTCCGGCTGCTCGGCGATGTCATCACGCGAATCGGAGGCGACCCCACCGTGATGACGCCGTCGGCCGACCTCCACGCGACGATGACCAGGGGGGTCTTGGAGGCCGCCGTCGACCCGCGGACCAACCTGGTGCAGTGCTTGGAAGCGGCGCTCGTCGCCGAGCTTTCCGACAACGAATGTTGGGAGTCCCTCATCGAGATGGCGAAGGAGAGCGGCGAGGCGCCGGTCGTCACGGCGTTCGAAAAGGCACTCGAAGAGGAAGCCGAGCATCTCGAGAACGTGCGCTCCTGGATCGCAGCCGCCCAAAACCGCAAGGGCGAGTGACGCGCGGAGCACGGCAGGGCTACGGACCGGTTCCGTGGCCCCCGCCGAGCGCACGCAGGAAAATCCGGGGGTTTGTCATGGACAGGGCGCGGTCCCGAATGGCACGTTGCCGCGGACGCGCTCGTCATGCCCCAGGTCCGTCGTTCGTGCTGCCGGTTCCGGCGCCGGCTCACCGCGAGCTTCGTCGCCGCGCTCGCGCTTCTCCTCGTCACGACGAGCGCTTCGGCCTGGAACGCGAGCGGCCATCTGCAGATCGCGCTCGTCGCTTACCGGATGCTCGCTCCCGAAACGCGCGAGAACGTGGTGGAGCTCTTGCGGGCGCACCCCCGCTTCGACCGAGATTTCACGCTCAAGCGACCCGCCGATCTCCAAACTCCGGAGCAAGAACGGAAGTGGCTCTTTGCGCACGCTGCGACGTGGGCGGACATCGCGCGGCGGCAGCCCGCTTTTCATCGCGAGCGCTGGCATTTCATCAACGAGCCCATCTTCCTCGGCAAAGACGATCGCTCGTTCTTCGAGGCGGCGGGCATTACCAACAACCTGAGTCACGAGCTCGCCGTTCGTGCGAACGAGCCCGAGCTCAACATCGTTCAAGCCATCGCCCTCGCCGAGAGGAAGCTCGCCAGCGGCCGTACGCCGAAGGGCGAACGCGCTCTGTACGCGAGCTGGCTCATGCACCTCGTCGGCGACGCGCATCAGCCGCTTCACGCCGTCTCGCTGTACTCGAAGCGGCGATTTCCGAAGGGCGACAAGGGTGGCAACGACGTGCTCGTCGGCAAACGCAGCCTGCACGCCGTGTGGGATGGGTTTCTCGGCACGAGCGAATCGGTGCGCTATCTGAACGACAAGGTCTCCGAGTACCTGCGCGAGCCCAAGCTCGAGCGGGCGGCGGACGAAGCCCTGGCGAGCCTGTCCGCCGCCGACTGGATCGACGAAAGCTACGACCTTGCCCTCGAGTTCGCGTACGACGAGAAAATCCTTTCGGCCGTAACGGCCGTGGAAGCGAGCGGTTCGAAGGCGAAGCCGAGCACCTATCTGCCGCCGAGCTACCTCTCGGAAGGTAAGGAGCACTCGAAGCGACGCGCGGTTCAGGCGGGGGCGCGCCTCGCGGCCCTGCTTCGCGCGTTGGCCGGCTAGCGGCGTGACGGTTTGCCTCGAGTTCCGGCTTTCGGACGGGGAACTCCCCGTCGCGTGGCAACGTGGTGGGCGACGTCCGAAATGCCGCGGGTCGAGTTGGATTCGCGCCGTCGTTACGGGTGAAACCCTCCGGCGATCGCATGCATGAAAATGTGCACCCGAGTGGGGCACGAGCTTTGCAGTGGGAGTCGAGCGGTCGCGGCGCGTCAACGTGCCTCGTTCCCCGTACGTCCACGATTACCGACTACCCGTTCCGAGTCACCATGAGCAAACGATCCGACATCCTGTGCCTGTCTCACCTGCGCTGGGGCTTCGTCTTCCAGCGCCCGAATCATCTCATGACCCTGGCGGCGCGCGATCGTCGCGTCTTTTTCGTGGAGGAGCCCGTTTACGGCGCTTCCACGGCGGAGCTCGAGGTCCGAGAGGAGGCGCCGAACCTGTTCGTCGTCGTGCCACGGCTGCCGAACGACGTAGCGGCCAGGAACTGCGCGCTCCAGGCGCAACTGCTGTCGGACCTTGCGCTCGCTCGGACGATCGTAGACCCGGTGCTGTGGTTTTACACGCCGATGGCGCTCGAGTTTGCTCGCGGCGTCCGCGCGTCGGTGACCGTGTATGACTGCATGGATGAGCTGTCGGCGTTTCACGGTGCGCCTCCCGCCATCAGCATTCTCGAGAGCGAGCTCTTCGAGCGTGCCGACGTCGTATTTACGGGGGGACACAGCCTCTACCAGGCCAAGCGCGACCGCCACCCGAACATCCACCCGTTCCCGAGCAGCGTGGACATCAAGCATTTCGCTCGTGCGCGGGAGCGGCAGGCCGATCCCGGCGATCAGGCGCCGATCGAGCGGCCGAGGCTCGGATACTTCGGCGTGATCGACGAGCGCCTCGACATGCGCCTCATCGCGCGCATCGCGGACGCCCGTCCCGCGTGGCAGATCGTGCTCGTCGGCCCCGTCGTCAAGATCGACGCGTCCACGTTGCCGCAGCGACCCAATATCCACTACCTCGGCCAGAAGAGCTACGACGAGCTCCCGCAGTACCTAGCGGGTTGGGACGTCGCGATGATGCCCTTCGCGCAGAACGACGCGACGCGCTTCATCAGTCCGACGAAGACGCTCGAGTACCTCGCGGGCGGCCGGCCCGTCGTCTCGACTCCCGTGCGCGACGTCGTAAAGCCCTACGGCGAGCGCGGCCTCGTCGCGGTGGCGAATCCCGATGACTTCGTCGGGGCCGTCGAAAGCGCGCTTCGTTCGGGCTTTCACGCGCGGGGCGCGGACATCGACGCGTTCCTCGCCAAGACATCGTGGCAGGCGACGTGGGAAAAGATGGCCGGGCTCGTCGAGACCGAGCAGCAGCGCAAGCTTTTCCGCAACTCCGGCGTTCGCACCCTGACGCCCGCGGCGAAAGGAAGCGTCGCGCGTGTCTGAGCGGACGGCGAGGAATCCCAGCTGCGCAGCGTGAAGAAGGGAGGTGTGCCATGCCTCGCCATCGGTCCCAGCTCGGGCTTCGCTCCTCGATTCCGACGCCGGTTCACACCGACACGCAGGATCCTCTCGGCTACCCGCGCCCGCAGTTCCGGCGGCCCGATTGGATCTCGCTGAACGGAGCGTGGGAATTCGCCATCGATCCGGAGGGGGCGTGGAGCGTGAACGAGGTGGTGTTCGACCGCACCATCAACGTGCCGTTCGCACCCGAGACCCAGGCGAGCGGCATCGAGGATAGGGGGCTCTACAAGTCCGTTTGGTACCGGCTGAAGTTTCGCGCTCCGCGCCTCGCTCCCGACGAGCGGCTGCTGCTCCACTTCGGCGCCGTGGATTATCACGCGGTGGTTTGGGTCGACGGGACGGTCGTCGCGGAGCACGAGGGCGGCTACACGCCATTTCACGCCGATGTCACGGACGTTCTGCGTCCCGGAGTCGACGAGCACGAGCTCGTGGTCCTCGCCGAAGACGACCCGGGCGATCTCGAGAAGCCCCGCGGGAAGCAGGACTGGCAGCTCGAAGCGCACGCCGTCTGGTATCCGCGGACCACGGGCATCTGGCAGACCGTGTGGCTCGAGCGGGTGCCCGAGACGCGTCTCACGAGCCTCGTCTTCACGCCGAATCTCGAGCGTTGGGAAATCGGCCTCGACGCCTACGTTTCGGCGGCGGCAGGGCGGCGACTGCGTCTCGGCGTCAAGCTCTGGGTGGACGAGCTCATCCTCGCCCACGATCACTACACGGTCGTCGCGGGTGAAGTGCACCGGCGCATCGCGCTCTCGGATCCCGGGATCGAGGACTTCCGAAACGAGCTTTTGTGGAGTCCCATCGCGCCGAAGCTCATTCATGCCGACCTCGAGCTCCTGGACGAGGCCGGGCGGCAGCTCGACGCCGTCGACAGCTACACGGCCCTCCGCGCCTTCGCGGTGCAGGGCGACCGTTTCATCTTGAACGGCAGGCCCTATCCGCTGCGGCTCGTCCTGGACCAGGGCTACTGGGAATCGACGGGGCTCACGCCACCGAACGACGAGGCCGTGCGGCGGGATGTCGAGCTCGTTCGAGCCATGGGCTTCAACGGCGTGCGCAAGCATCAGAAGATCGAGCTTCCTCGCTACCTCTACTGGGCGGACACGCTCGGGCTTCTGGTCTGGGAAGAGATGCCGAGCGCGTACCGGTTCACGCGCCGCTCCGTCGAGATGTTGACGCGCCAGTGGCTCGAGGTGATGCGGCGCGACGCCAGCCACCCCTCGATCATGGCGTGGGTGCCGTTCAACGAATCGTGGGGCGTCCCGAACCTTCCGGACAGCGTTCCGGAGCGAAACTACGTGCGTGCGCTCTATTACCTGACAAAAACGCAGGATCCGACGCGCCCCGTCATCGGCAACGACGGCTGGGAGAGCGTCGCGACCGACATCATCGGCATTCATGACTACGATACGAGCCCCGATCGCGTCGCGCGCCGCTATTTTTCGCGTCCCGTTCCGAAGCTCTTGAAGCGCGAGCGCCCGGGCGGACGCAGCATCGTGCTCGAGGCGCGAGCCGGCGAGCACCCCATCGTGCTGTCCGAGTTCGGCGGCGTTTCGATCGCCGACGCCGGCACGAAGGGTTGGGGGTACGGCTTGTGTCGCACGAAGGACGACTTCGCCGAGCACTACGCGTCGCTTCTTTCGGTGGTCCGCTCGCTCGATCTGCTGGCGGGCTTTTGTTACACGCAGTTCACCGATACGTACCAAGAGACGAACGGGCTCCTCGCGATGGACCGCACACCGAAGATCCCGCTCGAGGTCATCGCCGAAGCCACGACGGGCAGGCCCGACCCCGCCGCATCCGAAATTACGCCCGGGCTTCGCATCGAACCGATGGGGCCGCCCCCCGACTCCGCCGACCGGGCCAATCTCGACTCGTTGCTCCCGCCCGGAAACGGCGCGGGTACTGCGAAAGAGCTCGAACCCGCCGCGACCGAAGACGTGACCGAGCCCGAGGTGGGAAAATGAGCGCCTCAAGCGCGCTTCGTGAAGCTTCGCGGGCCGCGGCTCGGACCGCTGAAGCCCGGTCCGTCACTCGTCCATACGAGCGGATCCACGCACAGTCGCCGCGCGACGTAGGCGGGATCCCAGGCGTGGTACGCGATGACCGACGTCGCGCCGTCGAGGCCCAGCACGAGCGAGTTGTGGCCGGGCCCGAGAAGGTGCCCCGGCGCCGAACGGAGCACGCGCGGGCCGTGCTCGCCGCCCGCGTCCGAATACGGGCCGAGCACCGCACTCGCTACGGCGAAATCGACGCCGTAGTCGCCGCCGTGCCACGCTCCGCCGCTGTAAAGACAGTAGTACACGCCGCCGCGTTCGAGCACGCACGGACCCTCGAGCGTGTGCCAATCGAAACGGCGGCCGTACATGTCGCGGTCGGCGCGGTAACGCTGCCAGTCGAAGCGGGCGCGCAGCACCGTGGTCACCCGCTCGGACAGGCGCGTCATCGTCTCCATCTCGCACACGACGAGCGCCGTTCCGGCGCGCACGCTCGTGGAGTCGTCCGTGTCGAGGAAGTCACGGGCGTGAAAGAGGTAGAAGCGCCCGTCGCGATCGCGGAACGGATGGGGATCGATGGCGAACCCGCAGTTGCGAACGTCGGTGAGCGCGACGCCGGCATCGACGTACGGTCCTTCGGGCGAGGCACTCGTGGCCACGCGCAAGTGATGGAGTCTGTCGTCGAATCCGACGGAGTAGTAGAGGTAAAAGCGCCCTTCGTGTACGATGACTTCCGGCGCCCAGAACGTGTCGCCGAGCGCGGAGTCGGGGCGCAAGAGTGCCTTGCCCACGTCCGTCCAGGACGTGAGATCGCGCGAGCGAAGCACCGGAAAAATACTCGGTCCCGTCGCGGTTTCGACGGTGCCCGAGGCATCGCGCGCGCCGGTGCCGATCGCGAAGTACGTTTCCTCGTGCCGGAAGACGAAGGGATCGGCGAGGTAGGAGGGGTGAACCGGGTTCTCGTACGTCACGCTGGTCGTCATCGGAGACATTGAGTGTGAATCTTCCGGCGAGGACGGGCGAGGGAGACCGGGACGGCCAGAGCGCCGTGGGGCGCAAGCTCGAGCGCTGCCTCGAAGGGCGAGACTTCTTGTGGCTCACCGGGATCGAGGACACCTTCATCACTGCACCCGACGCGTTCACGGGTCGCACGCTCGACGAATACGCGCTCACGGGGCACTACGACCGGTGGCAGAGCGATTTCGCCCTCGCGCGTGAGCTCGGCGTGACCAGCATGCGCTACGGCATTCCGTGGCACCGTACCAATCCGGCGAAGGACGTTTGGGACTTTTCCTGGACGGACGAAGCGCTCGAACGTCTTCTCGAGCTCGGCATTCAACCCGTCGTCGATCTCGTTCACTACGGACTGCCCGGCTGGATCGAAGGCGCTTTCCTCCATCCCGACTACGAGCGCTACGTCGAAGAGTACGCGTCTCGCGTCGCTGAACGGTACCGCGGCAAGATCTTCCAGTACACGCCGCTGAACGAACCGCGCATCACGGCGTGGTACTGCGGAAAGCTCGGTCTCTGGCCGCCGTACCGGCGCGGTTATGGAGGTTTCGTTGCGGTGCTCACGGCGCTCTGTCGCGGCATGGTGAGGACGGACCGCGCGCTTCGCGCCGTCGATCCCCGGATCCTCTGCGTTCACGCCGACGCATCCGACGTGTACGAGGCGGGCGACCGGGCGCTGTTGCCGGAGGCGGCCTTCCGTCAAAATCTCGTGTTTCTCGCGCTCGACTTCATTACGGGTCGCGTCGGCGCCCAGCACCCGCTCGTGCCGTGGTTATTGCGCTCGGGCCTCCTAACCTCCGCGCTCGACTGGTTCGTCGAGAACGCGGCGCCGCCCGACGTCGTCGGCGTCAACGTCTATCCGATGTTCTCGTTGAAGGTGCTCGAACGCAGGAACGGGCGGCTGCGTGTGCGCATGCCGTTCGCAGACGCAACGCTCGTCGACCGTCTGCTCGGCTGGTATGCCGAGCGCTACGACCTTCCGGTCATCGTCAGCGAAACCGCGAGCCGGGGCAGCCTCCGGCGCCGGCGGGACTGGCTTCGGGGATCGATCGCCGCCGTCGCCCGCGTGCGCAGCCGAGGCGTTCGCGTCGTCGGTTACACGTTCTGGCCCATGTTCGCGCTGATCCGCTGGGCGTACCTGCGAGGGCGGCAGCCCGCCTCCGCCTATATCGAGCAGATGGGACTTTGGGATCTGGCGCCGGAAGCGGACGGGAGCTTGCGGCGCGTCCACACGCCGCTCGTCGACGATTTTCGCGCGGTCGTCGCCGGGGGGCTGTCCGCCGTCGGCCCCCTCGCGACTCCAATCGCGAAGGAGGGTGGTGCTCGGGGGCTTCGGAGATGACGAGCATGTTCAAGAGCTTCTTCATGGCGGGCTTCGAGTGCGCGACCGGAGTGAACGCTCGCGGCGAGTGGATCGATCAGATCGCAGCGACCGAGCACGATCGCTTCGTCGACGAAGACTACGCGCTGCTCGCGCGGCACGGCCTGTTCACGGCGCGCGAAGCGATCCGCTGGCCGCTCGTCGACGGCGGGGGCCGCTACGATTTTCGCTCGGTCACGCCCTTTCTGCGCGCCGCGCGCCGCCACGGAATCGAGCTCATCTGGGATCTGTTCCACTACGGCTACCCGCCGGACGTCGATCTGTTTCACCCCGACATGCCCGCGCGCTTCGCGGAATACTGTCGTGCCGCCGCGCGCCACGTCCATGCCCACTCGCCGGGTCCGTATTACTTCACGCCCGTGAACGAGGCGTCGTACTTTTCGTGGGCGGCCGCCGAAGTCGGGCGCTTCGCTCCCCACCAAAAGCAGCGGGGTTTCGAGCTCAAGGTGGCCCTCGCCCGCGCGACGCTCGCCGCCGTTCCGGCGATTCTCGACGCCTGTCCGGGGGCTCGCATCGTCAGCGTCGATCCGGTCTGTCGCGCGGTGCCGCGGGTCGGGGCCTCCGAGGAAGAGGCGGCGGGAGCGCGCCATTTCAACGAGCACGCCGTGTTTCAATACTTCGACATGGTCGCGGGGCGCATGCTGCCGGAGCTCGGGGGCTCGCCCGCCCTGCTCGACATCGTCGGCCTCAACTATTACGCGACGAACCAGTGGGAGGTCGGGCGTGAATCGACCCCGCTCGCCGACGACGATCCGCGCCGCGTTCCGTTCGCAGACATCGTGCGCAGCGTCGCGCGCCGCTACGATCGCCCCGTCGCCGTCACGGAGACCGGCGATTGCGACGACCGGAGGAGCGGTTGGCTCGACGGCATGGCGCGGACGGCCCTCGAGCTCTTGGACGAAGGGGTCGAGCTCGGAGGCGTTTGCCTCTATCCCATTCTGGGCATGCTCGACTGGCACGATCGCGGTACGTGGATCCGCATGGGCGCCTGGGACCTCGAGCCCGAGAACGGCCGTCTCGTGCGCAAACCGGTCGAATCCGTTCTGCGCACGCTCGAAGCGGCGCAAGCATCGCTTCCGAGACCCCGGCCGCGCCGCGCCGCCGGCGCCCGGTAGCGCTCAGACGGGCGGCGCGTCGAACCGGTACTCGGTGAGGCGAGCGGATTCTCGAGCGCCGAACGCGCGGGCGAACGCGCTGAGCCGCGGACAATCGTCGAGGGATCGCACTTCGCGGAACACGAGGTGGGTGCACAGACAGAACGCCGTCACTTCGAGGAAGCTCAACGAACGCTCGGGGAGACGCGCGAGCACGCCGGGAAGCTCGCGCTCGAGCCAGAGGACCGAGGCGTCGATCCGCGCGCGCGGCTTTTCCAAAAAGGCGTGAGCTTCGTCGAGCTTCGCGGCACGCGCCATGACGAGCGTCACTTCGGCGGCCATCGTTTCGAGCACGAGCTCTTGCGCGTTCGAGCTCGCCACATCGGTGAGATCCTCGGGCCAGACGACGGTGACCGATCGCGCGGCGCGGCGAGCGAGCTCCCGGCACACGAACTGTGAACCGAACCAAGTTCCGTTCTCGGTGCGGAGCGAGGGCACGCGCAGGGCGGGATTGTCCGAATAGGTCGTCGCGTCGCGCGACACGATGTCGTACACCGGCGAAAAATCGTGCTCGACGCCGAGCTCGAGCGCGAACAGGCGCGCCACCCGCGTGAAATGCGAGCTCGAGCGGCCGACGAGGACGACGCGAGTCATCGGGTGCTTTTGCCGCGAGGCATACCGGGACCGTAGCACCGGGACTTGCACGCGACCCGGGCCTCTGGCGCGCTCGACATCGGACTCGCGAGGGAAGGCACGGAAGCTGCTTCGGAACGTCAGGATCAATCGGGTCACGGGACCAAACGCGAGAGCGAGGTAGTCATGCAACATCCATCAGTCGAGACCGAAACGCTTCAGAGTGGCGCGCCTGCCCCGACCGAAAACGTCCAATCCGCGTCCGGCGATGGTTCGCGCGCTTGGGCCCGCGCGCTCGGCGCCGTGAGCCTGCTGCTCGGAGCCGCCGCGATTTTCGCTCCGAGGAAGACGGCGCGGCTCATCGGTATTCCCACGTCCGCGACCGCTCGGAGGGTGCTCACTTCCGTCGGCGTTCGCGAGCTCGGCGCCGCGGCGGGCCTGTTCGCCAGCGAACGTTCACGGGCGTCGTGGAAATGGTTCCGGGTCGCAGGCGACGCGATCGATCTCGCGCTCCTCGTGCACGCCAACCAAGCGCCGCGCGCGGATCATCGCCGACTCGCGGGAACGCTCGCCGTGGTTTCCGGCATCACGACCCTCGACGTGATCGCCGCCGTCAAGGACACGAGGCGAGCGCGCGGCTAGTGCGCCGTCTCGAAAGTAACAATCCATTCGGCCACGGAGGCAGGGCGGACAGGTCCGAGAGCGCAAGCACTAGCCATCGGCGAGCGGGCACGCGATGCCCTGACAAAGCCCGAATTCGTTCACGTGAAAGGTGCTCGCCTCGAACGTCGAGCCGTCGGGGCAGGTGAACGCCGCGCCGTCCGCGGTGAACGAGTAGGTGACACGCTCGCCGCCCTTCTCGAGGGCGATGGCGCCGTCGCTCTCGACGCCGAAAGCGATGCACGGAGCGTCCTCGTTCGGGCCGTAAAACCCCGGGTTCGTGCCCGCACTCACGAAGCGCGAGCCGTCCGCCCAACCGAGGACGCCGTCTTCCGCCGTGCAGGCGCCGGTCACGTCCGGCGCGTAACAGTCCTCGAAGAACGCGTCGACGCACGAGCCGAACAACGGATTTTGCGCGTTCGTGCAGGAGAAATCCGGCCGGTCCGGCGGGGTCACGTAGAAGTAGCTGATGCACATCTCGTCCGCCGTGCCCTCGCCCCAGGTCGTGACTTCGCTGCGCGTTCGCGTGTCGTAGCCGCAACGAATCGAAAGCGAGCTCAGGTCGTCGAGCGACACGGGCTTTTCGTACCACCACGCGTTCTGCCAGTGAAAATCCCAGCGATCGACGTCGACGAGGCACCGGGTCTCGCCGCTCGCTTCCGCATCGACGCGCAGGGTGCGACCCAGCGTGTGCATGTGCGGCATGGCACCGTGCACGACGAGCGAAACGCTCGGAACGAAGTCGGTGCTCGCCGTCGTCTCGACGTACTCGCGGCCGGGCGGCAGCATCATGTTGCCGTCCAAGACGGGTGAGAACGTGCCCGGTACCACCCCGCTCGCCACCGTCGAGAGCTCGAGACGCGTGCGATCGGTGTGCGCGCCGTGCTCGAGATTGTAGTGAATCTGGAGGACCACGTCGCGGTTCGCCTCCAGCGCGACGCCCGTCCCCGCGGGCATTTCGACGACGCCGGCCCCGGGCGCCCAGAGCGCGACCGGGGCCGCGGCGACGCCGGGGCCGCCGAAACACGTATAGCCGTCGCCGGCTTCGGCGTCGTCGAGAGCACGCGCTTCGCCGGCGGCTTCGGGCGTGTTCGGTTGAAACAAGATGGCGTGGTGCACGACGCGCGGATCGCCGGGAACGAGCTCGTAGCGGGTCATGAACGCGCGCTCGGCGACCGGCGCGGGAAGCACGAAGCAGCGGTAGTCGTCCGCGAGCGCGTCGTTCGGGAGGTAGTCGTCGGAAAGCTCGAGGACGATGTCCGGATCGTCGAGCGTCGCGGCGGGCGGCGGTTCGATCGATCCGCTGCCGTCGCCTTTCGGCGCGCCGTCGTCGGCCCACGCCTCGAGCGTCTCGATCTCCTCGACGGTGAGCCAGCGCGCGTTCGCGTACGTGTTGCAGCTCCCGTCGTTGTTGACGGGCATGGGCGGCATCGTGCGCGTCTCGGTGGCGTCGGCGATCGAGCGCGCGTGGCGCTTCGCCGAGTCGTAGTCCGTAAGCGCGAAAGGCGCGATGCCGCCGCTCCGATGACAGGCGACGCAGTTTTCCTTCAAGATGGGCGCCACGTCGTTCGAAAACGTGGGGCCTTCGTTCTGGCACCCCGCGACGCCGAGGCCGAGCGCGATGCCGAAACGGAGGCCAACTTCCCTCGTGCTCGCCGGCGCCATCCGGAGCGAAGCATTGCTTCGGAAGCGCCGCAGGGTCAACGTGCCGGCCCCGTGCTCCCCTGGACCATCGTTCTCCTCGTTCTCTCGAACATTTTCATGACGTTCGCGTGGTACGGCCACCTCAAGAACCATCAAGGCTCGCCGCTGTGGAGCGTCGTGCTCGTGAGCTGGCTCATCGCCTTCTTCGAGTATTGCCTCCAGGTACCCGCGAACCGGCTCGGCGCGCGCGCGGGTCTAGTTACCGCACAGCTCAAGACGATTCAGGAGGTCATCACCCTGGTCGTCTTCGTCGTCTTTGCGGCGTTCTATTTGAACGAGCCCGTGCGCTGGAACCACTACGTCGGGTTCGCGTTCGTCGGCGTCGGTGCGTTCTTCGTATTTCGCCCCTGGTGAGGACGAAACACCGGCAGGTCCGGGAACCCGCGCGGGCGAGCCGGGCGTCAGCCCGGGGCGCAGGTGATGACGCAGGGATGCAGGTGGCCGGCGTCGGTCGTCGAATCCGTAGTGACCGTCATGCCGCCCGACAAATAGAGGAATTCGTAAGCGGTCAGCTCCACCGTGTGCGTATGACCCGTTCCGCCGTCTTCGAGCGTGTACGGAGCGTCTTGGAAGCCGCGCTCGACGTCGCTCGACGGGACGGTGAGCGGGTGCGCGTGGTCACCGTTGGTGGTGTTGGTCGTGCACATGAACGTGCCGCCGCCGCTTCCGCCGCTTCCCGCCGTGCCGCCGCTCGCGGAACCGGACGCGCCGCCCGTCATACCCGAACCGGCGCTGCCGCCCGTTGCGGTGCCGCCCGTCGCGGTGCCGCCCGTCGCGGTGCCACCCGTCGCGGTGCCACCCGTCGACGTGCCTCCGGTTTCGCCGCCGCCGCCGTCATCGCCGCTGTCGCTCGAGCACGCGCCGAGCGTGACGGTCGAGATGGCCGCGACGGTGGAAGCCAAAAAAGTCTTTCGATCGATCGTCTTCGACGTTGTCATGGTTGAATGGGGACGCGACCTCGGGTCTGGCGTCGGGCCAAGGAATCTAGCCCGAACGGGGTGCGCTCGACCAGTGCGCTTTTTGAATCGTGGCAAGAAGGTGCACGGCTGCCTATTTTTGGTAGGTAACCATTCGGGACGAAACGCGGCATCATGAAACGAAAACTTGCGGTCATCGGAGCCGGCTCGGCCGGCCTCCTCAGCGTTGCGCACCTCTGCACGTGGCTCGATGAATCGTGGGAAATCTTCGCGATTCACAATCCCAAAAAGAAGATTCTGGGCATCGGGGAGAGCACGAACGGCGCCTTCGTGAGCCTGCTCGAGCGGTCCACGAACTTCTCGCTGGCGAGCTCGGAAGACATGGCGGAGCTCGACGCGACGATCAAGTACGGCAGCAAATTCAAGAATTGGCGGAAGCACGATTGGGTGAACCCGCTCTTGAGCGGAAATATCGCCATCCATTTCAACAACCGCAAATTCAAGGATTTCGTCTACGGACGCCTCGCGAAGCTCTGGCCGAAGCAGTTTCGCCTGATCGAGGGCGACGTGAAAGAGGTCCAGAACTACGCCGACCATGCGCGCGTGACGACCGACGTAGGCGTCTACGACTTCGACTACGTCATCGACTGCATGGGGACGCCGCCTGCGTTCGACGGCTACACCATGAGCGATTGCACGCTCGTCGACCGCTGTCGCATCCACATGGTCGAGGGCTACGAGTACGAGCCGTTCACCGACCACATCGCGACGCGCGACGGCTGGATGTTCGGCGTTCCGCTGAAGGGCTACAAGACCTACGGCTATCTCTACAGCTCGGCCCACACGGAGACGCGCGCGGCCGAGGACGAAATGCGCCGGCTGCTCGGCGCGCCGAAGCTCGAAGCCGGCAACTACGACGAGCACTACTCGTTCCGGTGCTACTACGCGAACGAGCTCATTTCGGGCCGCATCTGCAAGAACGGCAACAAAGCGCTGTTCTTCGAGCCGCTCCTCGCCAATTCGATGTTCCTCTACATCTACGCGCTACGCCTCATTTACGATCACATCGTGATCAACAAGGACCCCGGGCACTGCAACGCGAGGTTCGTGAAGGGCGTGCAGGAGATGGAGGACGTCATCAGCTACTACTACCAGGGCGGATCGACGTTTCAGAGCGGCTTCTGGCAGGCCGCGTCCGCAGAGGCCGCAGCGCGCCTCGACAGGCGACCCGTATTCGCGGAGTTCATGCAGAGCTTGCGCGACTTCAAGCAGCGGGGAATGCTCCACAGCGGGCCCTCGTACGCTTTCTCGCCGCACACCTGGCAGATCGTCGAGTCGCAGATGGGATACGGCTATCTCGACCCTGCGCCGGCCGCCTAGCGCCGTGGTGGCTCAGGGCGTCCAGCGCACGTGGGGGTTCAGTTTGCCTCCCCAGTCGAAGATCGCGTTGTTGTCCCAGTTGTTGCCCGTCCCGTTGATGTTCGCGGGATCCCAGCCGTTGCCGGCGACGGCGTACCAACCGGGCTCCCAATAGAAGACGCCGATCGCGCCGCCGTTGCGGGCGTAGTTCTGTACGTCGCGGAAGGCGGCCGCCTGGCCCTCCCACGTCGCGGCGTAACCCGAGCACGCGCCGCCGACGACGTTCGTCTGGCCGTCCGCGTTCGACAGCGTGAACGGATGCGCCGTTTCGACGATCACCACGTTCTTTCCGTAACGCGACCGCATGTCGGCGACGACGCTCTGCATGTTCGACATCGAGCCGTGCCAGAAGCAGTAATACGAGAGCCCGGTGAGGTCCCAGCTCACGCCCTTGGCCCTGATGCCGTCGTAGAACCAGCGCGCGTTCGCCATGCTGTTGGCGTTGGCGGTGTGGATCATGACCTGCGTGCCGCCGTTGCACGCTTTGACCGCGTTGTAACCGGACTTCAAGAGGAGCGACAGGTTCGTGAAGTTGTTGCTGACGACCTTGCCCTCGTTGAACAGCATGCCGACGTTGATCTCGTTGCCGATCTGAACGCTGTCGGGCGTCGCGCCTTGCGACTTCAGGCTGTTACAGACGTCGTACGTGTGGTTGTAAACGTCCGTCTGGAGCTGCGAGATCGAGTGGCCGTTCCACGCCCCGGGCTTGTATTGCTTGCTCGGATCGGCCCACGTATCCGAGTAGTGGAAGTCGATGAGCACCTTCATGCCCTTCGCCTTCGCGGCCTTGGCGTACGTGATCACCTTGGCCTTGTTGTTGTACCCGCTGGCCGGGTTCACCCAAACGCGTAACCGTACGTAGTTAGCGCCGATTCCTTTGATGATGTCGAGCGGGTCCTTCTTGACGCCGGCCGCGTCGTAAAACGACTTGCCGAGATCCAGCGTTCGCTGGACGGACGACATGTCAGCCCCGAGCATCGTCATGGCGGCGGCATCCCGCGAGGACCCGATGGGCTCGTCGAAATCCGCCCCCACCCCTTCCTCCGCAGGGAGAGTACAACTCGGCATCAGAGCGGCGGTAAAAATGGCACCGACGAGCCTCGACAGCGATGACTTTCCAATGTGCATGCG
>DASUTR010000393.1:0-3095 GCA_036374535.1 Polyangiaceae bacterium | reverse complement strand
AGGCGCCCCGTATCGCCCACGCCGATGAACGTTCCGTTCCCGAAGGCCATCCGCTGGCCCGGCTCCGAAGCAGGAACGTCGACTCGCGTCCAGGTTCGCCCGTCGGAGGACACGAACCCCCCGGCCGACCACGTGCCCGGAGGATAGTCGATGCGTTTAGCGAGTGAGACGAACACGCCGTTGCCGAATTCGACGTCGAAAGGAACGAGCTCGTCGGTCAGCACGCGCTCCCACGTGAGTCCGTCGCTCGAGCGAAAGATGACGCCCCCGTAGTCGATTCCGTTCGGGAGATCTTCCTCCGCGGTGGCAACGAAGCCGTCATTTCCGAACGCGAGCCCGTTGACGAAGAGTCGTGTGGTCTCTGGCTGTCCGCCGGCTCCGCCGACGTCGGGTTCACCGCCGGCTCCCGTCCCTCCCGGATCAGTCCCGGCCGTTCCACCGCTCCCGGAGCTTCCGCCCGCGGACGGGCCGCCGCCGCGTACCGTTTCCGTACCCGCTGCTCCGTTTGCCCCGCCCGCGGCTCCGCCGGATTCGGTGCCGCCGCTGGCGTCGTGATTCTTTCCGTCCGCGCGATCGCTCAGCCCACCGCACGCCATCAGCACCGTACACCCCAACGCAACCCCGAGCCCCTGGACGTCCACGTTTGACATGGGCCACGGGTGCAGCAAACCGCGTGCCAGCGGCGTGCGAGCCGGCGGAGCCGCCTAGTCGCCGCGCGAGTGCGTCGCGTGTGCCAGGCTGTGCCTGCGCTACTCCGCGGACGCCCGCAGCGCCCCGAGGGTCCGCGCCATCTCGGCGAACCCCGCGCTGCGCGCGCCGCGCGTGACGAAGCGAGGCCGTAGCGTCGGACGCCCGTGCAGGTTCGCGACGCCGATGCTCGTGCGGAACGCAGCGAAACATGCCGCGTCGTTCTCGCTGTCGCCGATGAACGCGTAGCGCGTGAGCGCGGCCGTGGCATCCACGTCGCGCAGCGCGCGCAGGAGCGCGATGGCGCCCGACGCCTTGTCGATGGGGTCGTACCCGACGTGCAGGTGCACGCTCGAGACGAACACGGTCGCGCCCCGTTCGCGCGCGAACGCCGCCGCTTCGCGCACGCGGGCGGCGTCGACGCGCGTCTCTTCGCCGATGTCGAACGCGAAATCCGAAAGCCGCTCGCTCGGATCCCGTACGGGCTCGATGTCGGGAAACGTCTCGCGCATGAGCGCGACGAGGGCGTTCAGGGCCGCGCGACGGCGCGCGCGCTCGGGTGCCGCGGTGACCTCGAGCAAGCGTCCGTTCACGACGAGCGCGCCGCCGTTTTCCGCGACCCCGCCGTCGACGGGGAACAGTCGCGAGAAAAGCCGCACCCAGCCGAGCGGGCGGCCCGTCACGATGTAGAGCTCGAGCCCGGCTTCGCGCAAGCGAAAGAGCGACGAGTACGCGGCTTCCGTGAGCTTGCCTTCGTCGATGAACGTATCGTCGAGGTCGAAGAGGAGGCCGCGAAGCCCGAGGGCTTCGGCGCGTTCGAGCTCGGCGAGGGGCTGCATGCGAGCCCGAACCCTACTCGCGCCGCGCCTCGAAAGTAACCATCCTTCGGCTCGTTACTTTCGAGCTCGGCTTCGCCGAGCGCGCTCCTTCGCAGGGCCGGCACCAGCACTTCGGCGGGGCGTTCCCGCCCACTAGATCGTGCGGATCTCGGAAATCACGCTCGAGAGGTACAGGCCCTCAGGGAACGCGGCCTGTACGGGGTGATCGGGGCCCTGCGAATGGCGCTCGAGAATCGTCGCGCGCGCACCGACGTCACGCGCTCCGAGCGCGAGCGCGCGGGTGAGCTCGATGTGCCCGATCGCCGCCGAGCACGAGCAAAGGACGAACAACCCGCCCGGTCGCGTGGCGCGCACGCCTTCGGCGGCCAGACGCCGCATCAGATCGAGGGCGCGCCCGCGCGCCGCGCGCCCCGGTGCGAGCTTCGGCGGATCGCAGACGACGAGGTCGTGCCCGCCCTTGCGTCCGGCGTGGGCGAGCGCCTCGTGCGCGTCGCCACGCTCGAATCGAACGCGTTCGGCGAGGCCGTTCAGACGGGCACACTCCGCTCCCACTTCGAGCGCGAGCGCGCTCGTGTCGACGGCTTCGACCGATTCCGCGCCGCCGCGCGCCGCCGAAAGTGCCACGGCGCCCACGTAGGAGAACGCGTCGAGCACACGGCGCCCGCGCGAAAGCGTTTCGATGCGAGCACGGAGCGGCCGCTGATCGACGTAAAATCCCGTCTTCTGTCCGAGCGCGAGCGGCACGCGAAAGCGCAGGCCGCGCTCGACGAAGTCGAACGTGTCGAGGCTCACGTCGCCCCAAACGACGCCGCCGCCGGGCGCGAAGCCTTCGCTCTTCGCCGTTCGTTCCGAGGTGCGATCGACGACGGCGCGCGGTCCGAGGCGCGCGAGCGCTTCGAGCACGGCGGCTTCCCGCTGCTTCACGCCGATCGTCCCGAATTGGACGGACAGCGCGTCGCCGAGGCGATCGACGATGAGACCCGGCAGATCGTCGCCCTCGGCGTTGACGATGCGGAGCGCCGTCGTGTCTTCCGACGGAAGGCCGAACAGGCCGCGGCGCTCGACGGCGCGAGCGATGCGGTCGGCGAAGAGCGCGCCGTCGACGCGCGTCGCGGGGTTCCGCGTGTACAAGCGCACGACGATCGCCGAGCCGGGCGAGTAGAGGCCGCGCCCGAGCGAGTTGCCGCGTGCGTCGCGCACCTCGACGTCGTCGCCCGGCTGCGCGCCGCCCTCGATGCGCTCGACGGCTTGGGCGAAGACCCAGGGGTGCCCGGCCCAGACGGGCTGAACGTGCCCGGCTCGAATGACGACGGCGCTCACGCGGCGCTCACTACCACGCTTTTCTCGGCTTCACCTGCCGCGGCGGGCTCCGGTGCTAGCCTCGACGCGATGCACGTTCGACCCGTGCTCGTCGCGCTCACGGCTTCCTCGGCGGCGGCGACGTTGGCTCTTCCGGCGCGCGCCGATTGCCCGCCGGGCGATTGGTTCTGCGACGCGTCGAAGCCAGCGCCGGCGACGCCGGGCGAAGGGGGGCGCCCCACTCCGCCGGACCCCGCGCCGCCTCGCCCC
>DASUTR010000392.1:0-4516 GCA_036374535.1 Polyangiaceae bacterium | reverse complement strand
CGCAGCGTGTGCGGCGGGGGGCCTTTCACTTACTCCACGGATCGATGATCTCGCCGCTGCCGAGCGACGGACGCTTCTTCGCCGCGCTCGGCTTCGGCGCGGCGGTCGCCGGAGGCTTTCCGGTCTTCGTCCCGCGAACGGGCGCCGCTGCCTTCTCGAGCTTGATGGCCTGTGTGCCTTCGCTTCCGTCGAGCACGACCCGGGCGTTCTTGTAGCCCTCGCGCACGATTTGAAGCTCCAGGTTCTGCCCCTCGGGAACCTGCACGTTGACCGGGGCCTGGCCGAGATCCTTTTCGCCCTGCCATATGTGGGCGTCCATGGGCTCCGTCGCGATGGTCACCTGCTTGAGCGTCACGACCGGTGTCGCTTGCGGCGGGACCACGGTCACACCTTGGGAAGCGGGCTGCTCGGGGGGGCGCGGCGCTTCCGGGACGGCGGTTTTTTCCTGCGGTCTCAGCTCGAGCACGGCGAAGGCGACGGCGAGGAGCGCCAGAACGGCCATCACCCCCAGGGCGAGCGAGCGGGATTTCGCGGGCGGCGGCGTGCTCGGGCTCGGTCCCGCGTCGTAGTACGCCGCGGGCGTCGCGTAGGCGCCACCCGGCTCTCCCGCGGCTTGCGGCTTCGTTCCGGCGAGCAGCCGGTCGATGTCGACGATGACGTCGTCCATCGACTGGTAACGATTCTCCGGACGCTTCGACAGGCACTTCATCACGACGGCTTCGAGCGCCGGCGAGATCTCCTCCGGCCGCGGTGTCGCTTCGCGCAGCGGCGTCGGCGCCTTGTACATGTGCTGCGTGAGCACGCCCATGAAGTTGTCGGCGTCGAACGGCACTTTCGCCGCCGCGAGCTCGTACAGAATCACGCCGAGCGAATAGATGTCGCCGCGCTGATCGACCGGCGTGCCCGCCGCCTGCTCGGGCGACATGTAGTGCGGTGTTCCGAAGACGGCACCGGCGCGAGTGAGCTTGCCCTCGCTCGTCGACACCTTGGCGATGCCGAAATCGAGGATCTTCACGAAATCTTTGTCGGCGCCGCGCTCGATGAGGAAGATGTTGTCGGGCTTGAGGTCGCGGTGGACGATGCCGGCCGCGTGTGCGGCGGCGAGGCCTTCGGCGATCTGCCGTCCGATGGTGAGCAGTCGCTTCGGCGGCAGCGGCTGGCCGCTCTGAATGGCGTTGCCGAGCGGAATTCCGTTCAGGTACTCCATCACGAAGTAGGTGGCTCCGTCCGGAAACTGCCCGAAGTCGCTGATGTCGACGATGTGCGGGTTGCCGATGCCGGAAGCGGCTTTCGCTTCGTTCAGGAAGCGCTCGGTGACCTCTTGATCGCGCGCAAGATCGGCGCGCAACACCTTGAGCGCGAGCTTCTTGCCGATGATCGTGTGGCTGCAGCGATAGACGATGCCCATGCCGCCCTCGCCGAGCACCGTTTCGACTCGGTAGCGTCCGTCGACCACGTGGCCGACGTAGGGATCGCGGCGGTCGCGGCTCGGCGCTTCGATGTCGGGGATCGACGGCGTCCCGGGCGAGATGGTGACGACGCGGAGACGCGTTGCGCCGTCGGGAACGGGCGTGACACCGGGAACCGTCCCGGGCATCGACCCCGGGACCGTCGCGTCGGAAGCGGTCGCAAGGCGCGGCCCCGTGATCGAGCGCGAGCTCGACGACGGCGAAGCCGGCGCGCCAGGAAGCCCCGCCGACGACGGCCTGTTCTTCGCCTCGGTCATGCCGAAACCCTCATCGAAACGTCCGAAGATGCGTACTACGCCCAGGAAACTGCTGCAGGTCTTCGCGCCGTGATGGGATCAAAAAAGGCATAGCTTGGCGCGGAGCGCGCCGGGGGGTGAAAATCGTCCCCTGACCCGCCGGCAGCCGATTCCCGCGGCGACCATGAATGGGCATGGCAAGCAGCCCTGCAATGATTGCACACTTTGCCACGCTCCGACAGGCCGTCGGGCCGGTTCACGGAAGACCCTCGGAGGACGGCGCCTGATGGTAGATCCGCGGCCCCGCTGAAAGGTCCGAGCCCCCGTGCCGTTCGTCATCTGCCGTCGCCGAAACCCGCGCGCGTAGCGCCCGCCCGAAAGTCTCCATGGGATTCCCGCTGACGCTCGCGTTCCGTTACATGCGCTCGAAGAAACAGGCGAGCGTGTCGGTGGGCACGATGTTCGCCGTGCTCGGAGTCGCGCTCGGTGTCTCCGCGCTCGCGACCGTCATCAGCGTCACCGGCGGCTTTCGTTCCGAATTCCGAACGAAAGTGCTCGGCGTGAACGCGCACGTGCTCGTCTTGAAGTACGCGAGTGACTTCCGCGAGTACCGCAAGGTGATGGATCAGGTGAAATCGGTGCCCGGCGTCACCGCCGTCGCGCCGTTCGTCATCAACCCCATGATGGTCACGCACGGTCATCGCACGGCGACGGGCGTGCTCTTGAAGGGCATCGATCCGAAGCTCGCTCCGCAGGTTCTCGACCTGCCGCGGCACATCAAGGCGGGCGATTTGAACGGCTTGCGACTTGCGGCGGCGAAGCCGCCCGAACGTCGACGCCAGAGCATTCTCGACGATCCGTTGCCGCCGCTGCCGCTCGGTTCGTCGCGCGTAGAGCCCCGTGCGCCGGGCGGAGCGCCCTCGGGTTCGGCTTCGAGCGCGCCGCCGGCGTCGTCCGCGCCGAGCCGCCAGGGATTGCTCGCCGAAATCGAGCGCGAGCTCCGCCGCGAGCCCGACGCGATGAGCCGTCCGACGCAGCTTGCGCCGTATGGGGCGGGCGAAGGTGCGAAGGAGCCTGCGGGCAGCGGCGAACAGCCGCCCGCAGGGCTCGGACTCGATCCCGGCGCGCCCGTCGGCAGCATCGAGCCCGAGGGCGGATTCGCGAGCGCATTGCCCGAGACCGACGAGCTCCCGGACTGGCTCGATCCGGACCCGTGTAAGAGCCCCGAAGCGGTCGCGAAGCTCCCCGGTATCGTCATCGGCAATACCCTCGCCACGAACCTCGGCGCGAAGATCGGCGACTGCCTTCAGGTGACATCGCCGACGATCGGTTTCGTCTACTCGCGTGGCGCGATGCACGCGCCGGTCGCCAAGCAGTTTCGCGTCATCGCCGTATTCGAAGCGGGCTTCGATCAGTACGACTCGAAGCTCGTGTACACCGATCTCTACGAGGCGCAGGCGTTCTACGACTCGGGCGACAGCGTGACCGGCGTCGAAATGAAGGTCGTCGACATCGAGCGCGCGAGCCACGTGAAGAAGCTCGTCGAGGAAAAGCTCGCGAGCGGCATCTATCACACGATGGACTGGGAAGAGCTGAACCACGGGCTCTTCACGGCGCTCAGAATCCAGCAGATCATGATGAGCTTCGTGCTCGCGCTCATCATCATCGTGGCTGCCTTCACGGTGATCGCGACGCTCATCATGGTCGTGCTCGACAAGAAGAAAGAGATCGCCGTGATCAAGGCGATGGGCGCGAAGAACGGCGCGGTGTTGCGCTCGTTTCTCTATCAGGGCGGCATCATCGGTACGCTGGGGACGATCCTCGGGCTGGCGCTCGGTTACGGCGTGTGCCGCACGATCATGGCCTACCCGCTCCGGCTCGACCCGAAGGTGTATTTCATCTCGCGCTTGCCGGTGGCGATGCACCTCAGCGATTTCGTGTTGGTCGGCGTGTTCGCCGTCGTCGTCTGCTTGCTCGCTACCGTGTGGCCGGCGATGCACGCGGCGTACTTGCGGCCCGCCGAAGCGTTTCGCGACAACCGCTGACGGACTCGCTCCGTCAGCTCGGCGGGCAGGGCATCCGCGCGCGGCGCAAAAGCCCGAGCACGCGCGCCTTGAGCTCGGGAGCTCGGAACGGTTTGCTCACGAAGTCGTCGGCCCCGGCGTCGAACGCAGTGATGAGCTCGTCGCTCGTCGAGTGGGCGGTGAGAAACAAGATGGGCAGCGCGCCGAAGCGAGTGTCGGCTCGCAGTTTTTTGCAGAGCTCGATGCCGCTCATGCCGGGCAGCGACCAGTCGAGCACCACGAGATCCACCGCGCCCCCGCTCAAGAGACCGTAGGCCTCTTCGGCGCTGCCCGCGCTCAATGGGGAGATCCCCGACGTTTGGAGCATCGCGCCGACGATGCCCTGGAGCGCGCTGTCGTCGTCGACGACGAGCACGCGCGTTCCCGGTCGCGCGCGCACGAGCTGCGGCGTGCTGGCTCGCTCGGTGGGCGGAATGGACGGCGGCGCTCCGCCCCGCGCGAAACCGAGCAGGCGTTCCCAGTCGCGCGTCTGGAACGTCAGGCTGAGCCCGCGTCCTCGCTCCTCGACGCGGCTCGCGACCGAGGTCGACTCCGCGCCGACGGTGATGGTGACGACGAGCCACTCCCCGTCGCGCACTGCCTCGCAGCACGGAAGGGGGAGCTCTTGCTCCTCGTTTCCGGTGAGGAGCGCTTCGTCGAGAGCGTCGTAGCTCGCGAACTCGCAGACGATGCCGTTCAAGGGTTCCGGGCGTACTCTGCCACCGACCGTCCGTCGAGGCGAGGAATC
>DASUTR010000391.1:0-18071 GCA_036374535.1 Polyangiaceae bacterium | reverse complement strand
CCACTATTAGAGGTGAAACCTTACTGAAACCACCAGCCGTCGGCAACGACGGTCGGCGAACGAGTGGACGCAACCATTCTGCCTCGCGCGGCAGGACGCCGAGCACTTGCGGTGGGCATTCGAATCGGGTTCTATGTGTGGTCCCATGCTCGTTCGAGAGGGCGCCGGACCGAGCTCTGATTCGCAAGGGTTGAACGACGCGGCCGGTGCGCACGCGGGATGAGGAGCGCACTGCAACGAAGTTGGTCGCGCCTGCGATACGCTTTACTGGCGGCGTGCATCCCGTGCATTGCTGCGGCCTGTGCCGTCTTGACGCCGGACTCCGGCCTCAACGGCGCGGTGAGCGCGAGCGGCACCGCAGCCGACGGAGGGAGATCTGGCGGCGGGGGTGGTCTCTTCGTCGGCGGGGCGGGACTGGGCGGCGCCACCGCGCACCCGATGGGCGGGGCGTCGTCGGGCGCGGGCACTAGCGCGGCCGGAAGCGGCGGGAACGGCGTGGCGGGTGCAGCGACGGCCGACTGCACGTTCACGCTGCGCTCCGAGGTCAGTCCCGTGATCGGGACGGTGGGCATCGTCGAGTGGAGCTCGGGGCTTCTGGGGATCGACTCGGCAGCGATCGAATTCGGCCTCGATCGCAACTACGGAATGACCGCCCCGGTCGATCTGACGGAGCCGAACTACCGCACTCTGTTGTTGGGCATGAAACCGTCGCGGACCTACCACTTTCGGGTCGTGGCGCGGAACGCGCAGAGCACGTGCATGAGCGACGATTTCACGCTGACGACCGGCCCCCTTCCGAGTGGCCTGCCCACCATTGCCGTGAGCACGTTCCATCCCGAACGGCTCGCGGGCGGATTCTTGATCACCGGTCAATACGTAACGTCCATCGATACACGGCCGCCCGCCTATATCCTCGACGCCGATGGGGAGCTCGTCTGGTGGTACATGGCCGAAACCACCGTCACGGGCGCGTGCATGAGTCACGACGGCAAGTCCATGTGGATCAACGCCGCCAACCCGCCCGATTTGCCCACGACGGTCCATCGAGTTTCGATGGACGGGTTGATCGACGAGGACCTGAGCCACGAGTTCGTAGGTCAAAATCATCAACTGACGGTGTTGCCCGACGAGACCGTCGCCTTCTACGCGTACGGCGCGAACGACTGCGATGACGTGAAGCTTCGTTACCCGGACGGCTCCGTGCGCACGTTGATGAATGCAAGCGAAGTGCCGAACGGGGGGGACTGTCACCTCAACACCATCCAGTACTCACCGCTCGACGACACGCTCGTTTTCTCGGATCTGTATCGTTGGAGCTACACGAAGATCACGCGAGACGGCGAGATCGTCTGGATACTCGGCGGTGCAGCGAGCCATTTCACGGGCGACGGCGCGTCTTGGGACAACCAGCACGGCGTCGACGTTCTCGGGCTCGATCGCCTGCTCATTTTCAACAACGGCTCACCGGGCGGAGAGTCCCTCGCGATCGAGATTTTCCTCGACTTGGGCGCGCGGACGGCGACGCGAGTCTGGTCGTACGCAGCCGAGCCGCCGATCTACAATGCCGTCATGGGCGACATTCAGCGGGCCGCGAACGGCAACACCATCGTCTCGTACTCGACGCAAGGCGTCCTTCACGAGGTAGGACCCGACGGTACGCTGCTTCGGGAGCTGAACTGGGGCCCGCGCGGAACCTTCGGTTACGTACACCACCGCGCCTCGCTGTACGGACCGCCGGATCGCTAACCGTCGCGCGGGACGGTTCGCACCACCAGCCCGCGGATCCCAATCACGCCGGTGCAGCGGCGGACGGAGGCTCTGCCGGCGCCCGGAAGCGCTCGGCCGCGCGCGCGTCGAGGCGCTTGTGGAGCCACACGACGGCGCCGATGAGCGCGAGGCCGACGAGCTGCGACGTGCTCAAGCCGAGGAAGCTGCCGCGATCGTCCGCGCGCACGAACTCGATGGCGAACCGCACGATCGAGTAGAGCGCGACGAACGCGAGGAAGACCTGGCCGTCGTAGCGCTTTTTGCCGTGAAAATGGAAGATGAGGTAGCCGGCGATGGCGAGCGAAGCCGCCGACTCGTAGAGCTGCGTCGGGTGAACGGGCAGCGACTCGACGAGGGCGGATGGAAGCTGTCCGGCTTTCCACTGCGCTTCGCTCGCCGGGCTGTTCGCGGGAAAATGGACCGCGAGCTCCGAGGACCACGGCTTACCGAAGCAGCAACCGGCGAGCAGGCAGCCCATCCGCCCAAAGCCGAGGCCCAGCGGCACGACCATACCGGCCATGTCCGCCGCCTTCCAGAACGGAAACTTGTCGGCCTTGAGGAGGTACCACGCGGCGGCGGACGCCGCGGCGAAGCCTCCGTAGTACGTGAGGCCGCCCGCGTAGAACTCGGCCCAGCGAAAGCAATCGGCTTCCTTGGGGTGACAGACCTGCTTCGCGAAATCCCAGGTGCCGTCGTACTCGGCGCTCTTGCACTGGGCTTGCGTGATCATCCAATCGACCTTCGAAGGATCGATGCAGAGGTTCACGTAGTCCATCAGGTAGCCGTCAGCGAGGACATGGAGGATGCGTCCCCCCGCGACGCCGGCGAGCACCATGGCAAGCCCGAGGTCGACGATCACGTCCGGGTTCTGACCGACGCGCTTGGCCCACACCGCGCCCATGACCGTCGCGAGCAGGAAGCCCGCAAGCAGAAGGACGAAGTAGCTCGGAAAGGGCATGACGAGCCCTTCCGAGAAGAACGAGAGGTCGAACTGAAAGAGCCTGCCGTGCATGCCCGGTCGCCGACGATACTACCCGACTGGCGGATTGCTCGCGCCGACCGGCTCGAGCGGGGGCGGCTCGCGGCGCTCGGGACCGCGGCGCGACGTGAACATATCGACGGCCATGAGGCCGACGCCGATGCAGATGGCGACGTCGGCGATATTGAACGTGGGCCAGTGATCGGTGAGCCCCCAGTTCTTGCCGATGTACTTGAGCCCCTTCGCGATGCCGCGATTCATCGCGAGCACCCAGTCCGCGCGGTAATCGATGAAGTCCACGACGCTGTTTCGCGTCACCCGATCGGAGAGATTGCCGAGCGCTCCGCCGAGCACGAAGGGCAGACCCCACGTGAGCGAGTGCTGGCCCTTCACGAGCTTCGAATAAAGCGAGACGATGAAGAGCACGGCGAGCACGCTCACCGCGAAAAAGAAGGGCCGGCGAATGGTCTCACTCGCGTCCGAAAGCAGGCCCCAGGCGCCGCCCTCGTTGTACGCGAGCGTGAACGTCAGGTGGTCCTTGATCAGGGTGATGCTGGGCTCGGCCGTGAAGAGGCGCCGCGACAAGGCGACCTCGGCCCAGGCCTTCGTGGACACGTCGGCGAGCAGTGAGACGCCTGCGACGATGCCGAAGAAGAAGAAGGTCGGACGCTCGACGTGCGGCCCTTCGGCCGTGGTCGGAGCGATCGGCTTCGAGGCCAAACCGAGCCGCTGGAAGAAGTCGCGAACGCTCGGAGGCGAGCTTTGCGATGCCGGCGGCGTCACCGGCGCGGGTCCTCCCTCGAGCGGCGGCGCCACGGGCTCTGCCTCGACGATCGGGGAGAGCGGCGGCTCGCCCTGTCGCGCCGGAGGCGCTCCGGGGTCGTTCATGGGGGGCACTCTTTACGACAGTCCCGCATGGCGCGCCATGGGGAACCCCGACCCTCCGAGGGCAATTCCTGGGCAATTCGACAATTTCCTCCCCCGGACCTAGACGGATGACAAGTACGGAGCATTTGTTTAGTCTCGCTCCTGCGAATGCCCCTGCCCCCTTGGTCCCGCGTCCGTGGCGTCGATGCCGTCATCGCCGCTTGGCAGGCGTCGGGCAGCGTTCGCCCCTGCATCAGCGCCGAGCAGAGCGTCGCGCCCTCTCCCGCGCGCTTCGCGCCGTTTCCCGAGCGCTTGTCGCCGGGACTGCGCAACGCGCTCGAACGAGCCGGTGTCGAGCAGCTCTACACTCACCAGGCCGAAGCGATCGACGCCGCCCTCGCGGGCCGTCACGTCGCCATCGCCACCCCGACGGCCAGCGGGAAGAGTCTCTGCTTCCACGTTCCCGTGCTCGAAGCGCTGCTCGCCGATCCCTCGGCGACCGCACTTTACGTTTATCCAACGAAGGCGCTGTCACGCGATCAAGAGCACTCCCTGCTCGCGCTCGTGCGAAACGCGGGCGCCGGCGCACCAGCCACGGTGTTCGACGGCGATACGCCGGGAGACGCCCGCAAGGCTGCGCGCGAGCGCTGCCGCATCGTGCTCACGAACCCCGACATGCTGCACGCCGGCATCCTGCCGAGCCACGCGCGCTGGGCGCGTTTTTTCCAAGGGCTTCGGTACGTCGTGTTCGACGAGCTCCACACGTACCGCGGCGTCTTCGGCTCTCACCTCGCCCACGTCGTGGCGCGGCTCCGGCGCATCGCGCGCTTTCACGGCGCCGACCCGACATTCATCGGAGCCACCGCGACCATCGGTAACCCGCGGGAGCACGCCGCGCGCCTGTTCGGCGTCACGCCGGAGAGCGTGACGCTCGTCGACCAGTCGGGCGCGCCGCGCTCCCCTCGCGAGGTCTACGTCTACAACCCCCCGGTCGTGAACGAGGAGCTCGGGATCCGCGCGAGCACCCTCAAGCAATCCGTCGCGCTCGCCGCCGATCTCGTGCGGGCGCGCGTCTCGACGATTATTTTCGCCCCGTCGCGAAACTCCGTCGAGGTCATGCTGAAGTACCTGCGCGAGAAGGTCGAGGGCGACCTCCCCCCCGACGCCATCATGGGTTACCGCGGCGGCTACTTGCCCGAGACGCGCCGGCGCGTCGAAGCCGGCCTGCGCAACGGCGAGATTCTCGGTGTCGTCGCGACGAACGCGCTCGAGCTCGGCATCGACATCGGGGACCTCGACGCGGTCGTGTGCGCGGGGTCCCCGGGCTCGGTCGCCGGAACGTGGCAACGCTTCGGGCGCGCGGGCCGGCGCGGAGCGCGCAGCATCGCCGTGCTCGTCTGCTCGAGCGACCCGCTCGATCAATTCCTCGCGCGCGAGCCCTCGTACGTGCTCGACGCCCGCGCCGAGGAAGCGCGCATCGATCCGTCGAACACGGAGATCCTCATTCAGCACTTGAAATGCGCCGCCTTCGAGGCGCCGTTCGAGCTCGGTCCTCCGGGTGCGCCGGCCGCCGGCGCGAGCGGCAGCGAAGCCTCGTCCGAGCACCTCGGGCTCGATCGCGAAGCGACGCGCGACGCGCTCGACTACCTCGCACGCCACGGCTTGATCCACGAGTCGGGCGGCGTCCACTACTGGTCGGGCGAGGCGTTTCCCGCGAGCAACGTATCGCTGCGCAGCATCGGCTGGGACAATTTCGTGATCGTCGACGTCGAGAGCGGTAAATCCATCGCCGAGCTCGATTACCGCGCGACGCACACCATGCTCCACGAGCAGGCGATCTATCAGCACGACGCCGAGCAATTCCAGGTCGAGCGCCTCGACTTCGAGAACCACAAAGCGTTCGTGCGCAAGGTCGCGCCCGACTACTTCACGACCGCCCTCACCTACCGCACCGTCGGTGTCATCGAAGAGCGCGCGCGCGGCGCGCTCGGTCGCGCAAGCATCGGTTTCGGCGATGTAAAGGTCGTCGAAAAGGTGACCGGTTACAAGAAGATCAAGTTCTTCACGCACGAGAACGCCGGCTACGGCGACGTGCACCTGCCCGAGATGCAGAAGCACACGACGAGCTTCTGGCTGACGCTCCCGGAAGAGCTCGTCGGGTCTTTCGGCGCGCCTCGCGCGCACGTCATCGCGGCGCTTCGGGGTGTGGGCCAGGCGCTCGAAACGGTCGCGGCGCTCGCGCTCATGTGCGATCCCCGCGACCTCGGCCGCACGCTCGGCGACGGCGAGGACGACGGAGCCGCACCCGGGCGCGATCCGTTCGCCAAGCGCACCGGCGGCTTCGATCCGACGCTCTTCTTGTTCGATTCGATTCCCGGGGGCGTCGGCCTCGCCGAACGGGTTTACGAGCGTTCCCGCGAGCTCTTCGAGCGCGCGCGCGGGCTCATCGCGAGCTGCGCATGCGCTTCGGGCTGCCCGGCATGCGTCGGGCCGGGCGAGCCGAGCGACACGGGCGGTTCCGAGAAGCGCCTGGGCTCGAAGATTCTCGAGACGCTGTTACGGACGGGCGACGAAGCTGCGAACGATGCTAACCTCCGGGACCGTGCGTTGGGCTCGCCGAACCTGCCTGCTCCCGATGCTGCCGCTCGTGCTGTACGCGTGCCTGCCGTCGGGACGGTCGTACCGGCGCATCACGGCCGCTGACGACGACGGCGGCGTACAACCGCCCGTGACGGTGGACGGCGGCGACGGCGTCGGTGACGCCCCCACCGCGAAACCGCACGCGCTCATCGGCGTGGATCCGCCGCACGGGCCGTTCAGCGGCGGCACGCTGGTCTCGCTCCGCGGCAACGGATTCGCGAGCAACGCCCGCGTGTGGTTCGGCGATACCGAGGTCGATTCCTCGCTCGTCATCGCCGCCGATCCGCAGCGCATTCAGGTGACGAGTCCCCCGGGACCCGCGGGGGCGGTCGACGTCGTCGTGCAGAACGGCGGCGACCGCAGCACGCGCGTCGTGCTGCGGGGCGGCTTCACCTACGACGATCTCACGGTCGAGCCGTCGAGCGGACCGACCTCGGGCGGCACCATCGTGACGGTGCGCGCGAACGAGCCCATCTTCACGGAAGAAACGCGCATCGACGTCGATCTCGTGCCCTGCGAGGTGGAACGCGTCGAGAGTCCGACCGAGCTCACGTGCACGACGCCCGCGGGAACGCCCGGCTCGAAGCGCGTGCGCGCGACCCTCGAAGACGGCACCGAAATCGACGTGCTCGACGCCTTTACCTACGTCGTCAGCGACAACGGGTTTCGCGGCGGGCTCTCGGGCGACCCACTCGACGGCGCGCTCGAGGTCCTCGTGATCGACGATCTCACGGGGCTCGCGGTGCGCGGGGCGACCGTGATCGTCGGCGACGACGCAACGACGGCGCTCACCGCGTCCACGGATCGCTACGGCACCGCGCTCGTCGCGGACGAAGCCGTGGGAACGCAAGCGACCGTCACCGTCGCAAAGCACTGCTACCAGCCGACGACGTTCGTCGACGTGCCGGTCGACAAGGTGACCGTGTACTTGTTGCCGACGCCCGATCCCGCCTGCGCCGGCGAGGGCGACCCCCCGAGGGGCGGCGGCAATCCGGGCCGAGGCGCGAGCGTTTCCGGCGAGATCGTGTGGCGGCTCGGCGGCGAGTTCCGGCGCGAAGGGTTCAGCAACGTTCCCGCGCCGAGCTCGCCCGACGAACGCCAGGTCGCGTACGTCTTCCGCTTGTCGTCGCAGCCCACCGACACGTTCTCCTTGCCGAGCGCCGTCTACGCCGTGACGCCCGACTCGGCCGGCGAGATCGGCTACTCGTTCACGTTCCAAACGGTCCCGGGTAACTTCACGCTCTACGCGCTCGCCGGGCTCGAGGATCGCAGCAGGAGTCCGTACCGGTTCACGCCTTACGCCGTCGGCATCACGCGCGGCGTCGTGGCGACCGACTACAGCTACCGCGGCGACGTGTTCATCGAGGTCGACGTGCCGCTCGATCACGCGCTCAAGCTCGACGCGCGCGGGCCGACCGCGACCGAGCGCGGTCCGGATCGCGTCGAGGGGCGCGTGGCCATCGAGGTCGGCGGCGAGGGCTACCTGATCTTGCCGAACGGCGTCCTCACGGCGACCCTGCCCGTGAACGACCCCTTCCACTTCGTCGGCATACCGCCGCTCTGGGGCTCGCTCACCGGGTCGCGCTACATCGCGACGGCGCGCGCCTATACGGGGCAGGCGGGCACCTTGCCGCGCTCGTCCGTGGGGCTCTTCGCCTCGACCAGCGAAGACACCATCGGCGTCGGCGCCTTCGTCGAGATCCCGCGCCTGGTCGAGCCCGAAAGCAGCACCGACTGGGACGGGACGCGCTTCGTGCTCGATCGCGAATCCGGCGGCGCCGCGCCCGACCTCACGCTGGTCGACGTCGCGAGCGCCGGCGGCGTCTCGACCTGGCGCATCATCGCGCCAGGCGCCCCCGACGAGGTGCGCGTGCCCGACCTTCGCTCCATCGATCGGGAGCTCGCTCTCGCTCGCGGCCCCATCGTGATTCAGGTGAGCGCCGCCCGCGTCGACGATTTCGAGTACGGCGCCGTCCGCTACCGCCAGCTCACCGAGCGCGGCTGGCGCTCCTTTGCCCAAGATGCGTTCTTCGCGAACTACTGAGCTCGGACCCCGCGTTCGGACACGGCGGTCGCGCGCCCTCGCTCGAGCGAGCGCCGCTCTCGCCGTCGCGGTCGTCGCGAGCTGCACGCTCGACTCGTCCGATCGCTGGACCTCGAAGCCCGCCGAGCCGCCGCCTGCGTGCACGCTCGGGGACACCCGCTGCGCGCCCGAGCTCGAGCGCTGCGAGGAGGGCGACGACGGCGCCACGTGGGTCCTGCTCGAAAACTGCACCGACCAAGACCTGGTATGCGCGGCGGGCCTCGTCGCGTGCACGTCCTGCGTCCCGGGAAGCCTCACCTGCGACGCGGAGACGGTCCTCCGCTGCCGCGACGACGGGTCGGGGTTCGACGCGGGCGAGACCTGCGACGAAGCCGCCGGCGAAGCGTGCCGAGAAGGCGGCTGTCAGAGGCTCTGCCTGCGGGCGGCCGAGCATCGCAGTAACGTCGGGTGCGAGTACTGGGCCGTGGATCTCGACAACGCGCGCGTCACCGACGCGTTGAACGCCGCCTCGCAGCAATTCGCGGTCATCGTCAGCAACGTTCAGCCCGACGTCACGGCCGACGTGGTCATCGAGCAAGACGACACCGCGCCCGGCGAAGAGGGTGACCCCGTCGTCGTGGCGCGCGCGTCGATCCCGCCGTTCAGCTTGCGGGTATTCCAGCTCGGACCGCGAGAGGTCGACGGCTCCGCGCCGGGCGAGTTCAACTCGGGAACGCACACCGCGCTCACGCGCAGCGCCTACCGGATTCGCACGACATTTCCGGTGGTCGCCTACCAGTTCAATCCCCTCGAGAACGTCGGCGTGTTCTCGAACGACGCGTCGCTCTTGCGTCCGGTCGAAGCCGTGACACCGCAGACGGACGAGATGGCGGACGCCTACGTCGCGCTCGGCTGGCCGCAGACGATCGCTAGCACCGACGATCCGCGCACGAACTTCAGCGCGTCGGACCCCATCGATCTACGCGCCTTCCTCACCATCGTCGGGACGCGCCCCGGCACGACGGTCCGCGTCACACCGACCACGCGCGTCCTCGGCGCTCCGGGCGTTCCCGAGACGGACGCCGGGGCAGAGCTCGAGGTGACGCTCGATCCTTTCGATGTCCTCAATCTCGAGACCGACGATTTTCGCGCGGATCTCACCGGCACGGTGATCTCTGCGAACGGCCCCGTCATCGTCTTTACCGGCAGCGAAGCGAGCGACGCGCCCTACTTCGACACGCTGACGGACCGGCACTGCTGCGCCGACCACCTCGAAGAACAAATCGATCACCTGCGCACGGCTGGCAACCACTTCGTGGCGTCGCCCACGCCGAACCGCAGCCGCGCGCTCCGCGCGGCCGGAGCCGCGATCGGCGTCGCCGAGCAGGCCGACTATTTCCGCATTCTCGCCGTCTCGAGCGAAGGCGCGCACATGACGACCTCCCACCCGGACCATCCGTCGCTCGACCTGTTCGAGCGGGGCGAGTACATCGACATCGCGAGCAGCGAACCCTTCACCATCTCGAGTGACGCGCCCATCCAGCTCATGAGCGTCTCTCCGAGTCAGTTCGCCGCGGGCGTGCCGAACGATCTCCCCGGGGGCGACCCGAGCCTCATCGTGATTCCGCCCATCGAGCAGTTTCGCACGTCATACGTGTTCCAGACGCCTGCCGAGTACGCCTTCGACTTCGTGCGCATCCTCGCGCCCGAGGGCGCCGAGGTCGTTTTCGACAGCCGTTCGCTCGACGACCTCGGCTGCACGTCCGTCACGGCCGGCCGTCTCGAAGCGTTCGTCGACGTCACGACGAAATGGGTCGTGCATACCTGCCAGCTCGGTTTCCCCATCGTCGACCCGAACCTCCGCGCCCCCGACAACGTGCTCGACGCCGAACAATCCGACGGCGTCCACGTGATCGAAGCGGACCGCAAAATCGGCGTCCTCGTGAACGGCTTCGACACGTTCGTCGGCTACGCCTACGCCGCCGGCACCGAGCTCGAGTTCCTCGTCGAACGCTGATCGCCCCTCCCTTTACGGAACGGAATTTACCGCCAAGGCGCCAAGGGCGCGGTAAAGGCGTTCATTCAGCGAGCCCGAGGTGTGGTCGTCATGGGCCACGGTTCGAGCAGTGGGACGGCGACGCCCGGGCCGCTCTGGCGCACGGCGCGCTCGCAGTCTTCGACGGAGAGCCGGCGGGGGCCGAAGATGGTCGCGTCGGCGGCGTCGGCGTCCATCAGCGACGAAGGGCGGTCCACGCCGAAATCGTCGGGATGGCCGGGCAAATCCAGTAAGACGTGCCCGAGCTCGTGGGCGAGCGCGAACGAGCGGGCGCCGGCGCGAATGGCCGCCCGATCGAGGATGACGACGTTCTGGATGCTCGAGCCGGGGTCGTCGATGAACGACTCTCCGATGCGTCCCGCGCCCGAGAACGCGGGCACGATGAAAACGTCGATCGTCGTCGGATCGCCGTCCTCGTAAGCCTTGACGAGCGCGCGCTCCTCGATCGTGCCCGCGGGCGCGTCGGCGTCGGAAAAATGGGAGAGCCCGTCGGCGAGATCGACCTCGCCCAGGCACGCCCCGAGCGAGCCATCGCTCGAGAGCGGAGCCACGCCGTCGGGCGCGATCTCGCTCGGTGTGCCGTCGGGGCGCCGCACGAGCACGTCGGCGGTGCGGAGGGCGGACGGGCCCGTCTTCGCGTTCACGCTCACCGTCGCGGAGAGACCCAGCGCCTCGACGGCGCGCGCCACGGCGCGCGCGACCTCGACGGGCGAGCGCCCCGGCTCGGTGCGCACGCGAACTCGATGACCCGCCGTGGCGAAGCGAATCTCGCCGCCGGACGCCGGCAGGCCGATCTCGCAGCCGATCGCGACGAGATGGGGCGACGGTGGTTCGCGGACGGCCACATCGAGACTCGCGGGCGGGCCGAAGTGGATCCCGCATTGACCCCAGAGGCCGCTCGCCACGTCGACCTCGAGCCGCGCGAGGGTGCGACCGCCCTCGTCGTCACCGCCGACGGCGGGCATGCCCGCCTTCGAGCCGCGCAGCACGTGAACGCGCACGCGCGCTCGCAGCCGTTCGATCGGCCCGAGCGCCGTCGTGCGCGGGCCGCCGACGCGAATCGACGCGACCTTGCTCCCGGTGACCATCACCTCGATGCGGCCCCCGACCTCGGCTCGGAGCGATCGCGACGCGGACTCCGGATGCGCCCGGTCGACTTGGTCCCCCGTCGCACGGATGAGCGGCGTCGCGCGGCAAACGAGCGACGGAGCGGTCCCGATGGGACAGCCGATGGCCTCGAGCGCGACCCGTTCGAGCCGATCGATGCGCGTGCCGTCGGGACGGAGCGCGAGCAGGGAGACGCTTTCGGGCAGCGCTTCCGGACGGCCGGCGAACAGCCAGCGTACGGCGTCCGGATCGGGGTCGTCGTGCGTGTCGGCCGCGTCCAGAAACGATGGCAGCATGCGCGAGATCGCCGCGTGGGACGACGCGAGGTCGACGCGCGCGCCGCGCCCATCGAGCGCGATTGCCTCGACCACGTCGATGGTCACGGGGGCCCCGCCGAGCATGAGCGTCGCGCTGCCCGCCGCGAGGCCCTGCACGCCGACGCGTCCCCTCGCCTTACCTGCGCCCGTGAAGGCCCGCCCTCCCGTGACGAGCCTTGCGACGGGGCTCGAAAAGGCGCCGTCGACGCGCGTTTTCGCGTCCAGCCAGTAAACGTCCCGCTCGCTGCGAGCGTTCAGCGTTTCGTGGACGCCGTCGGGGCGCCCGTCGTCGTCGTCGTCGTCCACGTCGGCGAACACCGTCAATCGGCGGGGCGGTTCGTCGTTCGCCGTGACGGCGGGTGACACGGCGAGAAACGCGGTCCCCATCACGACGAGGCGGCGCAAGCTCATTCGACCCACCCGAGCTGCAGCCGGCGAAACGTCGGCTCGGTGACGAGGGGCCCCTGGGTTTGGCCTGCCGCACACACCCGTACCATCGTAGCCCAAGCGAGGCTCGGAAGTTTTCGCCGCGAGTCGTCCTCACCGAGGGCGTCGAGCGCTTCGACACGCGCGCCGAGGTCGAAGAGGGCGGCCGCGGCCAGTCCCTGCAGCCTCTCGCGGCGCGGGTGGCGGGCAACGTCGACGAGCTGCTCGCGACAGCGCTCGACGCCGTAGTCGCGCGCGAGATGCAGCGCGGCGCGCACGCCTTGCTCGGACGCGGGAAGCGCGCCACGCGTGAGCCCCTCGAGCATTTGCCGAGCGCTTTCGGTCTTGGCCTGCGCCAGGCGAAACAGAAACGTGGTGTCGCGGTTCGCGCTCGGCCGGTCGCTGAGCCGCGACACGAGCTCGACGTTGGCGCGAACGGACGGCTCGCCCGCATCGCGATCGAGCGCCCAGGCGACGAGGGCCCACGCGGCCCGCGCACCCGCGGCACCGTGCCGCACGTGGTGGCGAGCTTGTTCGAGCGGCGCGCGATCCCCGGAGCGCACGGCCACCTCCGCGAGCACGAGCCAACGTCCGAGGTGTCGCTCGGCGTCGCGCAGCACCGTGAGCGCCGGCGCGATTCCGGCGTCGAGCGGCGGCTCCCAGAGAAGCGGCACGAAGACTTCCTGACACAGAGCAATTCGATGTGCTTCCTTGATTTTCGGGGCAACCGCGGACGCGTGCGCGCCGTTCGATTCGCGCCGCGCCACCCGTGCCACCTCGGCTGCGAGCGCCAAGTGCGGATGCCGATTCGCCGCGAGCTTCGCGAGCGGGTCGGTGAGCGCGGCGTTCCGGGTCAACGCCGCCGCCGAGAGCCCCGCAAGACCGCCGGCCTCCTCGCTCCGGAGCGCACGGGCAAGCGACTGCGCCGCACGATCGTCGCCGAGCTCGCACAGGGCGCGCGCGAGGGCGCCGAAGAGCGGCCGCTCGAACGAACGGCGTCGCACCGTCGTTTCGAGCGCGTCGGCAAGACTGCCACGCAGGCGCGGCGAGTGGCGCGCGAGCACGCGCAGTGCGCCGGCGAGCTCCGGCTCGTGCGCGGGCTTGCGCTTGAGCGCTGCGCGGACATCCGCTTCCAGTCGCAGCACGGCATCCTCGTCGACCGCCCTCTGCATCGTCCTCTCGTTCGGTCCGTCGGACCGCGCGGGGGCCTGAGCCCACCTCGCCCGATCACCCTACACCACCACACGCCGCGTGTTGACCGAGCGATGGGGGGCGGCTACCGTCCACGTCCTCCAAAGCAAGGAGACCTCGATGCAAAACGCCAAAGTTCTTCTGGTTCTCGCGGCCTCCTTCGTCGCTTACGCCGGCTGCAAACAAGAAGAAGCGCCACCTCCGCAGTCTCCGTACCCGCAACAGCCGTACCCGACCGCGCCCGCGCCCACTCAGCCCGCGCCGGCCCCGACGCCGACGCCCACGGCGGCTCCCACGCCGGCGCCGACGCCCACCCAACCGGCACCTGCCGGAACGCTGTCGCAGCCGTCGCCCATGGCACTCCCCTGCACGGCCGACGCAAACTGTCTCACGCACCGCTGCAATACGCAGTTCGGCAAGTGTGCCTGGCCCTGTCAGACGGACAACGATTGCAATCCCGGCAACCGTTGCATGGGCGGGGCGTGCGTTCCCGCGACGCAGTAGGTCCTTGGCCTCGCTTTCCGAAGAGCAGTACGAAGCCCTCGCGTTCCCCGAGCTCACGGCGCTCGTCCGAGCGCTGGACGCTCTCGACCACCCGGACATCGAAGCCGAGCTCGCGAGCGACATCCTCACGATCGAGTTCACCGACGGAACCCGCTACGTCGTGAACTCGCACCGCGCCGCACGGCAGATCTGGATGGCCGCCGAACGCAACGCGTGGCACTTCGACTGGCGCCCCGAAAACTCCCGCTGGATAGCCGCAAAGTCCGGCGACGAGCTCTGGTCCACGGTGTCGCGCGTCATCGAAAAACGGCTGGGCGCGCCCGTCGCGCTCGCGCGAGACGTCGCGCCGTGACCCTGCGCGCCGACCCCACCGAACCTTGGATCCACCCGACCGCGACGATCGACGCCGGCGCGGTGATCGGGGACGAGGCTCGCATTTGGCACCACGCGCACGTCATGAGCGGAGCGCGCCTCGGTCGCGGCGTGATGCTCGGACAGGGGTGCTTCGTTGGTCGGGGCGTGACGATCGGTGACGGAACCCGCGTTCAGAATCACGTCAGCGTCTTCGAGGGCGTGGAGCTCGAAAGCGACGTGTTCGTGGGCCCCAACGCCGTCTTCACGAACGTGCTCCGGCCCCGCGCGTTTCTGAAGCAGGAGTTCCGGCGCACGCTGGTCCGGCGCGGCGCCACGATCGGCGCGAACGCCACGATCTTGCCGGGCGTGGAGATCGGGGAGTTTGCTTTCGTGGGAGCGGCCGCGCTCGTTCGCGACAACGTGCCCGCCCATGCTCTCGTCGTAGGCGTGCCGGCGCGCGCCGTCGGTTGGGTCGGAAGGCAGGGCGAGAAGCTCGTATTCGACGGCAACGTCGGGACCTGCCCGGCGACGGGCGAGCGCTACCGGCTGACGGCCGAGGGGCTCGCGCTCGTCCCGCCCACCTGAACGCCGGCGACACGGTCGTACGGCTTCTGCGCGAGAACGAGGTACTGCGCACCGATGGGCAGCCGCGCGAGCCGCGGCTCGAGCGCGCGAAACCAGCGCAGGAAGCGCGGGAAGACGAACAGATGCGACGCCGTGAGGATCTCGAAGCGGCCGGCTCGAAGCAGCCGCTTCGCTTCCCACACCGAAACCGTCACTGAATCCCGCTCGAACGGCAGGCGATGGATGATCCACTGCGTACCGGGATTGTAAGGATTGTTGTCCCAGAACGCCCACACGCCCCCGGGACGCAAGGAGCGCCACACGTGACTGACGGCGCCGGCGCGCTCTCGGGGCGGGATGTGGTGAAAGACGCCGTTGCAGAAGGCAAGATCGACGTCCGCCTTCGGCTCGTGCGCGTCGAGAGTTTGGAAGCGAATGCGCTCGGAACCGAACCGCTTGCGAGCCACCTCGATCGACTTCTCCGAAATATCGAGACCGAGCAGCGACTCGAGCCCGAGCTCGTTCACGAGCCACGGCGCCGCGGAGCCCGTGCCGCAGCCGAAGTCGACGGCGCTGCGCGGCGACAGCCCCAAGGCGCGGAGACGTTCGGCGAGCCAGACGACGCGCCCGCGCGCGAAGTAGTCCTTGCTCTCGCCCGAGACCGACAGCGCCTGGTTGAGGGTGCCGTCGTAGTCACCCGCGAAATCGTCGAAATCGTCGTGGCCCTTCATCAGCGCCGACCCATGCCGAGGATGCTCACGAAGAAACTCGAAAGCACCGTCTGGAACCCGAGCGCGGTGAGCGTCGCACCCGGCACGACGAGCCGCATGGTAGCCGGATAATCGAGACGACCGAAATCGACCGATTGCCACTTCAAAACGGCGACGAGGAGCAGCGCGATGCCGCTGACGAGCGCGAGCATCCCGAGCACGAGCCCCACCTCGAGCTTCACGTACTTGAAAAAGCGCATGAGCGCGGCGTCTTCGGGCATCAACCCGGCGCGAATGGCGAACGTCTTGGCGAACACGGCGAAGAGAATCGACTGGTAGCCGCACAGAACGAACACGCTCGCGAAGAGCAGCGTGTGGGCGTCGAACGTCGCTCCGCGAAACGACACGCCCGGAAGCGCGAGGCCGTACCCGACGAGCCCGAGCAGAACCAACAACAATCCGGGAACCATGAACAGCCAACGGGGGCTGTACATGAGAAAGAAACGCAGCGTTCGCCAACCGTCCCGCACCGTTTTCAGATGCGGCGGGTGCGCCTTGCGGCCGTCGGGGTGGAGCGTAATCGGAACTTCCGTGACGCGTGCACCGTACAGGCTCGTCTTGATGATCATCTCCGTCGCGAACTCCATGCCCGTGCAGCGCTGGTCCAGGCTCTCGAAATGCCGCTTCGTGAAACCACGGAGGCCGCAATAGACGTCGTGAATCGGAGCGCGAAACCAGCGCCGCGCCAGGGCCGAGAACATCGGATTGCCGATCCAGCGGTGCGTTATCGGCATGGCGCCGGGCAGCACTCGCCCGCCCCCCGAGGGCAAGCGACAGCCCTGCACGAGATCGTAGCCTTCGCGAAGTTTTTCTACGAACCTCGGAATTTCGCGAAAATCGTAGCTGTCGTCCGCGTCGCCCATGATCACGTATCGCCCGCGCGCCGCCGCGATGCCGCCCATGAGAGCGCTCCCGTAGCCGCGTTCCGAGACCGGAACCACGCGCGCTCCGAGCCGCGTAGCGATCTCCTGCGAGCCGTCCGTCGAACCGTTGTCCGCGATCACGATTTCGCCGCGAATGCCGGCTTCCTTCAACGCGCCGAGAGCCTTCTCGATGCAGACGGCGATGGTGTCCGACTCGTTGAGACACGGCATCACCACGCTGAGCTCGAGCTCCTCGCTCGCAGGCGCCGCGTTCACCTCCACGACTGCCACCGTCACGCTACGGACCTTCCTGGCTGGAGACGAGCCACGAAGTGGAGCGAACCTCCGAACACACGATCCGCTAGGCCTGGATACAGACCCAGATCGGTGTGCCAATCGCCGACCGCGAGCCCCAGCGTATCGAAGGTTTCCCTCCACCGCCGCTCCGGCCAGTAGTTGTTGGGCAGCGACACGCCGTGGCGCGCGTTGCCCACCCAGTCCATGAACGTCAAGATGGGGCGAGCGCAAGGGCCCTCGAGGCGATGGTCCTTGATCACGATCGAACTCCGCGCGACCCGGGCGGCCTCGCGCAAAAGCACCGCGGGATCGTCGGTGTGGTGGAGAACGTCCACGAACATGACGACGTCGAAGCTCTGGTCTTCGAAGGGGATTCGGTTGCCGTCGAACGGCGTCACGGGAATTCTCGTGTCGCCGCGAACGAGGACGTCGATGCCCGACACCGTCGCATCGGGGCGGGCGCTCTGAACCAAGGACGCAAGGAGCCCGTCGCCCGAGCCAACGTCGAGGACTCGAGCTCCTCGAGGCAAGAGCAAGCTGAGCTCGTTGCAGAGCACGCGCACCCTCCGCGAGTGCACGAACCCTCCGTGCAGGCGATCCAAGAGCCTCATGCCCGCACGAGTACCACAGGACGCCCCGCACTCGTTGGTTACGTCTTCGATCGCAAGCTCACCGTGCTATGCAGCGATACCGGAAAGACGATGGACCGACTCGCCCGCCCCACCGGCCCGCCATGGGTGTAGCTCTCGTTACCGGCGTGACGGGGCAAGATGGCTCGTACCTCGCCGAGCAGTTGGCGTCCCGTGGCGACCGCGTCATCGGCATTGCGCGACGCATTCCCGCCGAGCCCGCGCGGCCGAGCGTCGAGCTCGTTCAGGGTGACGTGCTGGACGACGCGTTCGTGACGCGCATCGTCAGCGAGACGCAGCCCGCGGAAATCTACCACTTGGCCGGCCAAACGTCGGTGGGAGTATCCTTCGGTGATCCGGCGGGGACGTTTCGTTCCATCGGCCTCGGCACGCTCCACGTGCTCGAAGCCGTACGCCGCGCCGCGCCGGCGGCACGCGTCCTCGTGGCCTCGTCGGGCGAGGTGTTCGGAAACCTCGGTGACGGCGCCGCCGACGAAGAGACGCCCTTTCGCCCGCTGAGCCCGTACGGCGCCGCCAAGGCGGCCGCTTCGGCGCTCGCCCGGAGCTACCGGGCCGCCTACGGCCTCCACGTATCGGTCGCGTACTTCTACAACCACGAATCGCCGCTTCGGGCGCCGACCTTCGTCACGAAGAAGATCGTGAAGGCGGCGTGTCGCATCGCAGGCGGCGCGAAGGAACGACTCGAGCTCGGCGATA
>DASUTR010000390.1:0-3243 GCA_036374535.1 Polyangiaceae bacterium | reverse complement strand
ACGCGCTCGTCGGAGTCGGCGTAGAGCGAGACGTACGCGTTGCTCGTCGGTAGGCGGGGCAGCTCTTCCCCGAGCGCGCCCTTGAGCGCGTCGGCGTCGAGCGCCGCGGACAGGTGCTCGCCGGTCTTGAAAAGCCGCCGGTAGGTACCCTCCATCTCGAGCGCGTGACGGGCCTGGGCGCGGCCGCTCGCCATGCGCACGAGGTGGCGCGCCTTGTGGAAGAGCTCGGAGAGCTCGGGCGCGCAGGCGCGGAGCTCGCCGAAAAGCCGGCCGAGCGCGAGGTCGAGATCGTCGTAGAGCTCGTAGCGCGGGCCGAGATCCTGGAACGACATCTCGAGCACTTCGCGCAACGCGCCGCGCGAGCCCGCGAGCTCCGCCTGCAGCGCCGCGAGTAGCCGCCGCGCCGCGCCGGGCGGATGCGCGAAGAGCGCGGCCGAAAGACGCTCCTCGAGGCGGGCATCGTGCTCGACGAGGAATTCTTCGGCCGTGCAGCGCGCCGACGGCGGGCCCGGCGCTTCCGCGACGTGCGAATCGCAGCCGCACGAGGCACGCGTGACGAACTCGGCGGAGAGCACGGTGCACGGCGGCACGGCACCGCCCTCCATTTGGTCGAGCACGAGGCGCGCCGCGAGCGCCGTCATGTGCTCGAACGGCTGGCGCACGGTCGAAAGCGTCGGGTTTGCGAAGCGCGCGAGCGGAAGATCGTCGAAGCCCGTGACGACGACCTCGTCCGGTACGCGGACGCCGCGGTTCTGCAGGACCTCGAGCGCGCCGAGGGCCATGCCGTCGTTCGCCGCGATGACCGCGTCGAACTCGACGCCCCGCGCGATCAGACGCTCCATCGCTTGCGCTCCGGATTCCACCGTGAAGTAGGCGCGCTCGACGCGCTCCCGCTCGAGCGCGATGCCGTGGCGCGCGAGCACGTCCTCGGTAATCGAGTAGCGATGCATGGCGTCGACGTTGCGATCGGGGCCACCGATGAAGGCGATGCGCCGGCAGCCGTGATCGCGCACGACGTGCTCGACGAGCTCCTGCATCGCCGAAGCGTCGTCGAAGACCACGCTCGGAACGCCCGGCACGGCGAGCCCCATGCTGCAGACGGGAAGGGGATGAAAGGTGCTCACCATGCGCCGAATCCCGGCAACGCCGCTGTGAACACCGAGGGGGGCGGACAGCAGAATGACCCCCTCGACCGCGCTTTCGTGGATGAGCGCGTAGATGCCGTTGCGGGCGGCTCCGGACGCGTCCGGCATGTCGAAAGCGTGTCCGGCGACGACCAGGAGGTTCAGGTCGAGCTTTTCGAAGGCGCGCTGGAAGCTCGCGCGAAGCTCGCTTTCGAATCCGCCCGTGAAATGGTCGAGCTGATCGATGAGGACGGCAATGGTCCTTCGCCGTGGACTCGGCGTCGGAAAGCTCGTCCGTTTTCGGTCTTCGGTCATGGTCGAAGGCCGCCGCGCTCGACCATTTCCAGCGTAGCAGCCCCTGTCCGTAACGGCCGCTCGCCACACACGGGTTAGGTGCGACGTTTCAGTACACCGGAGACGGGCGCTCGGTGGCGCTTACTTCGTGCCGTCGTCGAGCAGCGAGCGGACACGGGGCAAGTAGGTGCTCTTCGGGAAGCGCGCCGCGAGCTGCGCCGCAGCGCGTCGTGCCGCTGGGAGGTTACCGGCGCGCGCGTTCACTTGCGACGTCAGGTAGAGGCGTTCCGCCGTGAGCTCTCCGTTCGGGAAGCGACGCTCGTGCTCGCGGAGCAGCGAGAGCGCTCTCGCCGGCGAATCGCTCGCGCGTCGCGCTTGTTCGAGCAGCGACTCTTCGATGGCGAGCGTGTCGCGGCGAAGCGCGGCGCGTGCCGCCGGCGCCTTCGGACCGGGTTCCGGCGCTTCCGGCGCGACGTTCTCGATCGCCGGCTCGGGTTCCGGCGCCGCTTCGACGCGCGGCGCGACGGCCGGGGGCGCCGGCACCACACGTGGCGCGGGCGGTGGCGCGGGCGTTCCGCGCGCGAGCAACATGAGACCGGCGCCGCCCGCGACGAGCGCGCCGGCGAGCAGGGCCACGGCTTTTACGGACACGAGCTTCGCCGCTGCCGGGGCGACGACGCTCTTCGCGACGCGGGCACCGATGGCCGCGCGCGTGCCGGCGGCCAGCTGCGACGGGGCGCCGAGCGAGCTCAAGAGCTCCTTGGTCTCGGGCGAGACGGCGGGGTCGTGGAGCAGTCGGGGCGGATCGCTCATCGGCCTTCTCCCGCACGAGCTCCTCGCGCGCGCACCGCCTCTTCTTGAAACAGCTTACGCGCGGCGTGAAGGCGCGAGTACACGGTGCCGAGCGGAATGCCGAGCTCCGTCGCGATGGCGTCGCAGGGGATGCCTTCGAGCTCGAACATCACGAACACCACGCGCTGCAAGGGCGACATGCGCGAGAGGATGGAATTCGCGCGGGCGAAGGCTTCGTGCCGAATGGCGGCGGCGTCCGGCCACGTAAACTCGGGAACTCGGGGATTCGCCGCGTCGGCGTCCACGGAGTCGACGGAGCGCTCGAAGCGAAGGTACGCCTTGCGTCGATAGTTCGCGGCGAGCCGCAGCGTGATGGCGAAGAGCCAGCGGCGAATGGCGGCTTTCTCCGTGTACCCCGCGAGCTTCTTGTACGCGACGACGAAGACGTCGTGGCAAAGGTCCTCGCGATCGCTCGTTCGCACGCCGAACCGCTGGAGGCTGAGCCAGACGAAATCGGCGTACTTTTCGTAGATGGTCGCGAAGGTTTCGGGAGAGGAAGCATCGGTCGGTGTCGGACCCTCGGCCGCCCGGGGCGGCACGATTTCGTCCGACATGCTTAGAGATGTCGCGTCCGGCGAAATGCTTCGTTCGGTGAACCCCTGCGAGCCTCGCGCGGCCCGGGCCGTCACAGCTCCACTCCGATTCCGGCGCGGAACAGCGCGGCGAAGCGAGGTTCGGTGAACACGGTTTCGGTCGTCTCGCCGAGCTCCACGACGTAAGCGTGGCGCACGAACGGCATGACGCCATCGATTCCGACCGAGAGGTGGAATGGAGCGCCGAGGCTGAAATCGGCGTCCAGCCCGACGGCAGCGGCGCTCCAGAGCCTCGCGCCGGGCTCGAGCGGTACCGGATCGCTCACGACGACGTGCAGCGCGCCGAGCAACGCCGCGGCGCACGCGCCGAGTCGGACGCCGCCGAGCGGGGCCGTCTGGTAGCAGCCGCCGAGCTCGCCGAGCGTCGCGCCGAACGCGTA
>DASUTR010000389.1:0-4585 GCA_036374535.1 Polyangiaceae bacterium | reverse complement strand
AAATTGCGTATCAAGAAAAAGCGCGGACCCTCATTCTGAACGGCGTGAACGCTCTCGCCGACGCGGTGAAGGTCACGCTCGGCCCCAAGGGCCGCAACGTCGTCATCGAGAAGAGCTTCGGCTCGCCGACGATCACCAAGGACGGCGTCACCGTCGCCAAGGAGATCGAGCTCGAGAACAAGTTCGAGAACATGGGCGCCCAGATGGTGCGTGAGGTCGCGTCGAAGACGAGCGACATCGCCGGCGACGGCACCACCACCGCGACCGTGCTCGCCCAGGCCGTTTTCCGCGAGGGTTCGAAGCTCGTCGCGGCGGGTCACAACCCGATGGAAATCAAGCGCGGCATCGACAAGGGCGTCGAAGCGCTCGTCGAAGAGCTGAAGAAGATGGCGAAGTCGACCAAGGATCCGAACGAGATCGCTCAGGTCGGCACCGTCAGCGCCAACGGCGACACCACCATCGGCAAGCTCCTCAGCGAGGCGATGGAAAAGGTCGGCAAGGAAGGCGTCATCACGGTCGAAGAGGCGAAGAGCGCCGAGACCGCGCTCGATGTCGTCGAAGGCATGCAGTTCGACCGCGGCTACCTCTCGCCGTACTTCGTCACCGACCCCGAGCGCATGGAAGTGTCGCTCGAGGACGCGTACATCCTTCTCTCCGAGAAGAAGATCAGCAACATGAAGGATCTTCTGCCGGTGCTCGAAGCGATCGCGCGTTCGCAGAAGCCGCTCCTCATCATCGCCGAGGACATCGACGGTGAGGCGCTCGCGACGCTCGTCGTGAACAAGCTCCGTGGCACGCTCTCGGCCGCCGCCGTCAAGGCGCCGGGCTTCGGCGATCGCCGCAAGGAGATGCTCAAGGACATCGCGATCCTCACGGGCGGTCAGGTGATCGCGGAAGAGCTCGGGCTCAAGCTCGAGAACGTCACGATCACGGACCTTGGCCAGGCCAAGCGCGTGAAGATCGACAAGGAAAACACCACGATCGTCGACGGCGCCGGCAAGAAGGACAAGATCAAGGGCCGCCAGCAAGAGATCCGCACGCAGATCGAAGGCACGACGAGTGACTACGATCGCGAGAAGCTCCAGGAGCGCCTCGCGAAGCTCGTCGGCGGCGTCGCCGTGATCAAGGTCGGCGCGGCCACCGAGACCGAGATGAAGGAGAAGAAGGCTCGCGTCGAGGACGCCCTTCACGCGACCCGCGCGGCCGTGGAAGAGGGCATCGTCCCCGGCGGCGGCGTCGCTCTCATCCGCGCTCAGAAGGTCCTCGAAGGTCTCAAGTTGCCGGAGGAGCAGAAGGCCGGCATTCGGATCCTCGAGCGTGCGATCGAAGAGCCCCTGCGTCAGATCGTCGGTAACGCCGGCGAAGAAGGCTCGATCATCGTGCAGAAGGTGAAGGAAGGCAAAGGCAACTTCGGCTTCAACGCGGCGACCAGCACGTACGGCGATCTCGTCGCCGACGGCGTCATCGACCCGGTGAAGGTCGTGCGCTCGGCCCTCCAGAACGCGGCGAGCGTCGCGGGCCTCATGCTCACGACGGAAGCCCTCGTGGCCGAGAAGCCGAAGGAGGAGAAAGCTCCTGCCGGCGGCGGTCACGCGCACGGCGGCGGCGGCGACTTCTGAGTGAGTCGCCGGGGCCCCGGCCCCAGCGACGACTCGAATAGAGTCTTCGAAACCGAAGCGGACGGCGAGCTCCCGAAAGGGCGCTCGCCGTTCGTGTTTTGTGCGCAAACACCCCACTCAGGCGGAAGTCATTCGCCGAGTACGGGCACGAGCCACGGAACCGTCGGCCGGTCGCTCCAGACCTCCTGCTTCCACTCGGCGTCCGTCCAGCGCCTGAGCCCTTCCTGCAGGAGCTCGGTGTAGGCGGAGATGACGCCGGCGTAGGCGCGCGGCCCGGTGCACGAGTCGACCGTGACGATCATGATGCGCGGAAGAGCCGTCGCCACGTGGAGAACGCTGGGAGGGCGATCGACGGGCAACTCGCCCCCGATGTCGGTGTGCACGTCCGTGATCACCGGGTCCATTTCGACGGCCTGCAGCGGATCGAAGTGGAGCTCACTGTACCAACCCGTGTGACCGAGAATGGTGCCGTCGCAGTTCACGTTGGCGTTGACCGCCCGATTGACGAACGCCATGTGCTCGGCGCTGTGCGGCATGCCGGTGCGCTGGGCTTCCGCCATCTCGGCCAGCGTGAGGTTGATGCTCGCGACCTTCCCGAAATAGTCCTGCACGCGGACGGCAAATTCACCATCGAGCTCCAACCCGGCGACGAGCGACTGGGCTCGCTCCGCGAACCGCACCACGCCCTGAAAAAACTCGGGATACGGATCGACGTAGGCGTCCGGATACTCGCACGCCGCGGCCGAAGTGTACGATTGCTTCACGTAGAGCACGTTGTTGTGCCGGAGCTCGGCCCATGAGCTCAGCTGCGTATTGAGCAAGCGCCGTCCCCACGTTTCCGTGCGCGCAACGGCGGGGAGATCCTCGGGTGGTGTCGCGGCGGGCGAGAGCGTGCGGAGCGTGCTCATCCAATGCGTGTAGAGGCTGCTCTCCCAATATTCGTTCGTGTGCCCGTCGACCAAGAAGCGCATCCCCGAAAGCTCGCCGGCAAAACCCTGCTCCGTGTCGAGCTCCGCCCCCAAGAGCCCGAGCGCCTGATCGTTGCCGAGCGCTGCAAACGCGACATCGAGCGGATTCGGCACGACGCGCGTAGGCAGCCGGTCGTACACCAAATTCGAGAAGACGTGACTATCGACCGTGTAGCGCTGTCCGAAGAGCGCGAAGCTCATGCTCAAAGGCAGCGTGCCGCCACCGGGCGCTCGGCGCATCACCTGGCTCGCGATGCGTTGCTCGCCAAAACCACCGGCAACGATGGCTTCGGCGAGCCGCGTATCGTCGACCCCGGAAATCCCGCCGGGCGTTCCGAGCGCCGAGAGCAGCTCGTCGACCTCCTGCAGCGTCATGTAGTCGTGTTCACCCACGAACGCCGTCACCGTTTCATCGATCGCCCGGTAGTCGTCGAACGCTGCGGAACCGAGCAGCTTGCGCAGCGCGACCACACTCTCGACTTGCCGCCGCCGCAGCACCTGGCTGCCGTCTGCGAGCGTCTCGATCAGTCGAAAATCGGTCCGACCGAGCCAAATCATCGCACGGAAGTAGCGCTCGAGTTGCGCGTCGCCGTCGTAGTGACCGCGGGGTTTGAACTGCGAAAAATCGATGCGTCGCTCGATGCCGAACAGGATGCGCTCTTGTTCGCCTTCGGCTTTGACCGCGGCGTCGTAGTAGCTCTTCACGTCCCCCGGCTCTCCCGCCGCGACTCCGCCCTCGAGCAGCGACATCGCGACGCCCAGGAAGAAGTTCAGATCCGAGGCGACCTCGGGCTCGAACGAATCCGCGTCGTCGACGAGCTGGTCGCGAACCGAGCCGAGGAGCCGAGCGAGGCGCGGCGCGAGCGACTGCTTCTCGAGCTCTTGAAGGATCTTGTCGTGGGAGCGAAAGATCGCCTCGAGCACCATGTCGGCGCTGACGAACACCGGCAGATCGGCGGCGTAGATGTCGGAGTACCCGAACGCGAACGACGGAGTCGTCTGCGGCGAAACGGCAAAACCCGATTGCGCGAGCTGAGCACGCGTCGCGAGCGCATCCGTATGCGCAAAGCGCTCGAGCACGGCGTCCAGGTTCGCCGCGGTCAGCGGATCGTAGCCGAGGCTCTCCTGGAATCGGACGGCGTGCTGCGCGCGCAAATCGTCCGGCGTCGCGCTGCGCGCGGCAGTAAGCTGCTCGGTAAGATCGTCGACTCCTTCGGGGGCCGCCACCGCGACTTTCGTGCCCGGATCCAGCTCACTCGGCACAGTCGGGATTGGCACACCCGATCCCTCCGGGCCCGTCTCAGACCCGCCAGACCCGCCAGAACAAGCGCTGAGCAGCAACGCCGCCAAGCAAACCCCCGTCACCCGACGCCTCGTCCCAATCATGAGCGGAAGTGTTGCAACGGGTGTTCCATCGCGCCAGAGGGGACGTTCGCACTCGACCATCCACGTCCGATGGCCACCACGTTGCCGGCACCCGTTACGCGCCCTGACTTCTCACGCGCGGCGCCGTCGTCCGCGGCGCCTCAGAAGTGCGAGCAACATCGCGAGACTTGCGACGCCGCTCCCCGACTCGCGACCCATGGCGCAGCCGCAACCGCCGTCGGACGGATCTCCATCGGGCGCGTCGGTTCCAGCCGTTCCGCCGGTCTCGCCACCCGCGCCCGACTCACCGTCGGTGCCGCTCGTCCCGCTGATCGAACCGCCGGTGGCGCGACCGCCCGTCGCCACGCCCCCGCTGCTCGAGCCGCCCGTTTCCGCTCCGCCACCGCCGTCGGCGCCGGCACCGCCGTCCGCGCCCACACCGCCTTCTCCCGCGCCTCCGGCTTCGCCGCCGGCGCCTCCGGGCGGCGGCTCGACGGGCGCGTATTCGTCGATGATGCGAACGCGAACGGTTTCGACCGGTAGGTCGAGCGCCGCCACGGTGAGCTCGGCGAAGTCGGTGCTCCTGTTGCCGTCGCGCCCCGTGGCGATCTTCACGGGCTTCGGCGTGGACCA
>DASUTR010000388.1:0-13259 GCA_036374535.1 Polyangiaceae bacterium | reverse complement strand
GCAGGCGCCCGCTCGGGCGACCGCGGCGAAGCCGGCCAGCGCGCAAGCGGCCAAGACCGCGGCGGCGACACCGGCAAACCCGCCGAAGATCGCGTGGGCGGCGGGACTCGTCGAGCGCGCGAAGAAGAACGGCATCAAGACCTTCGACTGCCCGACGAGTCTCAAGCTCGAGCCCGCCGGAAACTTCGGCACGGCGACGCTTGCGTTTCGAGCTGCATCGGCGACGTCGACGGCGTGCCCCGCGAGCTCCGATCTCGCGCCCGCGAACGATCGCGGCAGCTTCTGTCTCGTGTGTAGCTTCGACGCCGCGATTCAGCTCAAGCGTTCCGGACCGAAGAACCACACCTGCTGGGTAAAACCCGACGACTCGAACAGCTTCGCGTGCGAGTACGTTCCTCCCACACCGCCTCCCCCCGTCACCGAGACGTGCAACTTCCAGCTCCGTCCGGCGAACGTCGACCTCCATCCCTTCGACCACACGGACGGCGACAAGGACATGAACACCGACGGCGGCTTCATGGGCTCGGACGCGAGCTGGGTGGATCTCGAAGTCGACGCAAGCCTGGGCCGCGAAGGCAACGATCTCGTGCTCACCGTCTCCGGCAAGATGAAAGAGTCCGAGTCGGACTGGACGACCTACAAGAAATCGAAAAAGTTCGTCATCGGCGATCGCAGCGGCGAGATCCTGAACGGGACGAAAGCGGACATCAACGCCTGCTTTGCAGCCTACGGAACCCAGCGACCCTTCACCGCGAAGTCCGGAAGCCTCAACATTCTGACGGGCGGCAACGGCTTTCAGGACTATCCGGCGACGTGGATGTCGGGAACGCTTCGCTTCAGCTCCACGTGCCGCGTCGATCAAGACGGCAGCAGCGACGTGCTCGGCTGCAACAAGCTGAGCTTCGAGCAGCTCTCCGTGCTCATCAAGTAGCACCCGACGTACACAGCCGCACGAGCTCGAGCCGCCCGCGCACGCGGAGCTTCGCGCAGGCGGAGCGGACCTGATTCGCGACCGTATTCGGCGATGTGCGCCGAGCGCGCGCAATCTCCTCGTTCGAGCGACCTTGCACGAGCGCACGCACGACCTCGCGCTCCGCTGCCGTGAGCGTTTCGCTCTCGCGCGCCTCCGGCAACGCGAAGCTGAAGAGCACGTATTCGTCTTCCCCGACCGCGAAGGGAATTGCCGCGAGGCCGGCCGGGACCGTGAGCTCGAACTTCCGTTGCCGTGACGCCCGGTTCTTCGACCTTCGACGCTCGGGCATTGTCGGCGCTCTCCTTCGGTGCACGAGAGTACAGGAAGAGCGGGACTCGGGGCCATCCGTCCCGCGACCATCGACGTCTTCGCATAGTCGAAAATTCGGCGTATCGAACGCGGGCGGCGAAAAACTCCCCCTTGACGACGAGACGCTCGAATGGAGTACGCTACTCGGCAGCATGAGATCGTACGCGCGGGGGCCGAGGATGCATCCGTGGTCGCTTTCGAGCTGAGGTCGCCCGCGCTCCTCGAGAGCCCGGGGGCGCGACTCACCCGCGGAAGCTCCCTCGCGATCCTCGACGCCGCGTACCGCCTCGACGAGGACGAAGCGACGTGGCTCGGTCGCGTCGCCGAAGCAGCGAAGCCGGTCCTCGGCTCCACACACGGAATCGCCGCGTACTGTTATCGCTGGCGGGAGGAGCCCCCCGAGCTCAGCGTCTGGTCGGCCCTATTCAGCGACTGCCCGCCCGAGTTCCCCGACGCGCTCGCCGACGCCGCCCGGAGCGCGTCGCCCGAGTTCGTTGCGGTCCTGTACTCGGGAAAACCGGTCTTCTCGCTCGAGGCGGCTGCGCGCCGGGTAGCGAAGCGGCTCGGGTCGGAAGCCGCGTTCGAAGTCCAACGGACCCTGCACGAGCGCGCGAAGGTTCGCGACGTGCGCTTCTTGATGGCGCAGGAACCCGACGGCTCCGGCTGCGCCCTGGCGGTGCCGTCGGACTCGGTCCAGAACATCTCGCCTCGTACGGCCGGGCTGCTCGCGCTCGTCGCCCGTCACCTCGCCGCTGCCCGGCGCCTTCGCGCTGCGCTGCGAACGACGGCGACGGGGCACTCGGCGCTGGAGGTCGAGGCCGTCGTCGATCAGGGCGGTCACGTCGTCCACGCCGAAGGCGTCGCGCAAGAAACCTCGCGCCGCGCCACCCTCTCCGCCGCCGCTCGGGCCTTGAGCGAAAATCGGGCGCGCTTCGCCAGCGACGATCCCGATCGAACCGTCATGCTGTGGAACGCCCTCGTCGAAGGACGCTGGTCCCTCGTCGCCACCGAGGACGCCGACGGCAAACGCTACTGGCTCGCCCGCCGCAACACCGTTGACCTGCCTCACCCCGCGGAGCTTTCGCCGGAGGAGCGCCATCTCGCCGCGCTCATGGCGCTCGGTCAGCCGTCGAAGCTCATCGCCTACGAGCTCGGACTCTCCGCGGCGACGATCTCGGAGCTCTCGAGCCGAGTGCTGCGCAAGCTTCGACTGCGTTCGCGGGCCGAGCTCGTCGCGCTGTTTTCTCGCATCAACGCCCGTCGCCGCGGCTGAGCTCGCCCTGATTGAGCTGCCCGAGGTCCCCCACGTTGGGCGGCTTGCCCGTAGCAATGGCTTTCGCGACACTGAACAGCGCCACGAGCCGCGGTTGCGTCGACTTCAGATAGTACGCCGACTCCGCTTTCACCTCGATGAGCGCGATGCGCGGGTCGCCGGGGCCGCCGTCCCGTTCGCCGCCCTCGTCACCGAGCCACGCTTTCCAGTCCGGCTTGTAGAGGTCGCGGATCATGGCGGGGTCTTGCGTGACGCGCGCCTCCCCGCTCACGGACACGAACTCGCGCGTGCCGTCCTTGTAGTAACCGAGGTTCACTTGGGGATTTTCCACGATTTCGTCGATCTTGCCGGTTTCGACGCTCGTCATGAACCAGAGATCGGTGCCAGGGCGTCTCGCCTGGGTCTGCATGGGGCGTGACACGAGCGTGCCCTGCCTCGTGCGGCTCGTGAGCATGGCCACCTCGATACCGTCGATGAGCGCGTAAAGCTGCTCGAGCTTTTTTTCCGTGGAGAGCTCTTTGCCGTCTTCCTGATCGCGGTTTTCCTTGGCCATGCGTGCCCGCCTGCACGACCCGTGCCGTGGGGCCGCGGCGCCGAAATTCGTCGGCACGAACGGTGCTAACTCGACACGCAACGCCCATGAACTTCGAGCAGCCGACGTTCGCCGAACGCTGCGGTCTCGTCGCAGGCGGCTGGCTCGCCCCGCTCACCGCCGCCGTCAGCGCTCGGCGCCGAGCTCGCATGTTCCACCCCGAAGGCGTCACCTACCTTGCCGAGGTCGCTCCGAGCCATGCCTCCGGCGAGCTCGCAGCAGCGGCGAACCGCCTGGCGGGCACGGCGCTCGCGCGTTTCTCGACCGCGCTCTGGCGCGGCGGCCGTGAATGGCCCGACGTGCTCGGCGTCGCGCTGCGTTTCGACGGCGCGCAGTCGTCCGCGCAAGATCTCCTGCTCGCCACCGTTCGGTTTCCGTGGACCACGCCGTTCGCGCCCCTGGCCACGCGCGTTCACACCTTCGCGTGGAACCACTACCACGCCGTCTCGCCGTTCGAGCTCGACGGCGTCGGCCCGGTCAAGTTGCGCTTGCGCTCCCCGCGCATCGCCAACCCCACGGCCCAAAACCGCGTGCAGCACCTGTCGGGGCTCGCCGGCGAAGGACGCGCCCGTTTCATCCTCGAGTGCCGCCGCCTCGCGCTCTCCGTCTTCGCGCGACGCTGGGAGCCACTCGCGGGCATCACCCTCCGCGAGCCCGTGGACGTAGACCAGGAAGCGCTCCGTTTCTCACCCTTCCGCGACGGCGCCGGCATCCATCCCAGGGGTTTCGTGCACGCGCTACGCGTGGCGGCCTACCGCGCGAGCCAAGAGGCACGCCCGGCGCACGGCTTCTCGGTATCGTCAGCGCTCGCCTTGCAGGGGCAGCGCGGCGTCGACGCGCTCGGCAAGCCGCTCGACCAGCGCGGCTAGCTCGCGTCCGACGTCCCGCGTCACCTTCTCGAGCTCGCTTTGCGTCGCGGCTGCCGGGTCGAGAACCTCGGCCCGTGTTTCGTCGAGCTGCTGCAACTTGAGCAGCGCGCGCTCTGTCGCCGCTTCGACCGCCGGATCGACGCCGCCGAGCCCCTTGCGTGCCGCTCGCAGCAGCAAGTCGATGACCTCCACGAGATCATCGGCCGTCGGACGCTCATCGCGAGCATACCCGCCGGCCGGCGGCGCATCCTCCGGGGGAACTCCCCCGGTCGGAGGGACCGCACCGGCAGCGCGACGCACCTGCGAGTGCAAGAGCGTCTCGTCCGGGTCGGCGTTGGGTGTGACACGAGCGTCACGCGAGGCCTGCGGCTCGCGAAGATTGCGCCTTTTCTCCATGCCCCGCCGTAGTGCACGGCGCGTGCCGCAAGCGCTTTTCGTCGCGCGTCGGATTCTGCGCCGGCGAGAGCCGCGCGCCGTTCAGGGCGCGCAGGGGAAATGCTGGCAGAAGGTCGAGCCCGGATTGCTCCCCTCGAGCGCGCGCAAGGTGGCACGCAGGGTTGGGCTCAGCGTCGGGGCGAGCGCCAGGTTCGCGCTCGTGACCGCAGCGGCGTCGATCGCACCGACGACGATCCAACGATTCCAAAACTGACTGTTCTTCAGAAGAACCGCGTTGTTCCACGCGTTCTGACGGGCCGTCGCCATCCCGAAAGCCAAAAACAGCTCGTCCGCCGGCCCGAACGCTGCATCGACGGCCGCGTAGTGCGCACCGTAGAGCGAGCCGAGCGCGCTCACGATCTCGTCGCCGACCTCGCCCAACACGGCGTTCACGCGCGTGTGGTCGAGATACCGGCTCGTCGTATTCGGGCTCATTTTCACGGTCTCGATCGCGAAAGCTAGATCGTAGTTGATGTGCGCGTTCATACCGAGAAGCGCATCCTGGATGATCAGCGTCTGCCCGCCCGCCGCCGCATCGAAGGCCTTGAGCCACGCGTTCGGCACCTGACTGCGCTGCCCGTTCGCGTAGGCATTCAGCGCCCTCCGATAGTGGTTCGCGAACTCCGTCTGGTAACTCTTCATCCACTCGGTGTTCGTGTACTCGCTCGCGTCGATGCTCTCCGCCATCCGCAGCGTCGTCAGCGTATAGACGCTCGCGAAAATCGCGCGCCGATCGGCGGCGGCGAGCAGATGCTCTTCCACGCACCGGAGGCCGTCGTACGCGCCCCAGTGCGTCGTGTACGCCGCGCTCGTCAGCGTCGCGAGACTGGTCGTCGTGCAGTACGACGCCGAAGCCCGCGCGCCCGCGAGCAACGTGACCAAACCCACACCCATTCCCACCACCGTACCCATCGACGTCTTCATGGTTCCTCCAGAAACCACGTTGTACTTCGCGGGCCCGTGACTTGTACACGCCGGGGTGTGGTTCCCCACGGATTCGCGTGCCGGCAGTGGCGTCCGCGACGCGAGCTACTCGCAGATCTCGTCCGAATCGCACGCGCAGCCGCGTACTTCGTAGCAACCCCTACTGCGCCCGATGCACGAGTCGCCGCAGGCTTTGCCGCCGTCGCACTTCTTGCAGCACAGCGCGCGCGGAACGCACGACGGTGCTTCGAGCTCGTGCTTCGCGGCGTGCTCCGCCTGTGCCGGCTCGAGCCCGCCCGCAAAACCCATCAATCCGAACGAAAGAACCACCGTCCGACCGAAGACGCCCGCTCTCATGGTTCACCTCAACTTAAGACGATACGCGCAACGCGTCGCCATGACCAAGAATAATGACGTTGATTGTTGAACTTCCTACTAGGCGTTTCGCAACACGTAGGGACTCATCCCACACTCGCGCTTAACCAGCGCCAATGTCGGTCCATCACCAAACGGAGCACTTCGCCACGCACGCGCAGAGTCAGGACACCGGCGTAACGTCGTCGTAGTGAAGCGCTCGACACTTGCCGCGTCGTTTGGCCTCGAGCAGCGCGCCGTCGGCTTCGTGCAACAGCCGGCGACCGAGATCGTCCTCGGCCGCGCTCGGCGTCGCGGTCGCAGCCCCGACGCTCGCGGTCACGAGCGCGTGCTCGTCCACGTGCTTCAGGTTCAGAACGGCTCGTTCCGCGGCCGAGAGCGCGTCGGTACGGCTCGTGCCCGCCAGTAGGACGACGAACTCGTCGCCGCCGATGCGGGCGACCACGTCCTCCGGCCTGAGCGATGCGACGAGCCGCTCGGCGACGCGCACGAGCACGCGATCGCCCGCCTCGTGCCCGTAGCGATCGTTCACCTGCTTGAAGCCGTCGAGATCGACGACGAGGATGCTGAGCGAGGTCTGCGCCCGATCGGCGCGGGCGACCTCTTCGACGATGCGCGTCTCGAGAAAGCGCCGGTTCCACAGGCCCGTGAGCGAATCTTTGAGCGCCTGCTGGGCGATCGTCGCGTACGCGATCTCGAGGCGCTCCATGAGCTCGGCCGAGCGCAGCGCCGCGCCGAGCGCGAGCGTGAGCCGCGTGGAGAGCAGGAACGAACCGGGCGCGGCGTCGTAGACGACGTAGCCCAGATACCTTCCTTGCGACGCCATGGGCACGAGCAAGAGCCTCGGAGCGACACCCGGCGCGAGCTCGAGCGCACCGTCGCTCGAGAGCGAAACGGGTGCGTCCCGCTCGCCGGCCACGAACGCAAACGGCACCTGGTGCCCGGCGGCTCCGTCGGCCGAAAGCAGCACCGGCACGCAGCTCGGGATCTGCAGTCGCTCGAGCTCTCGATACGCCACGTCGCGAACCTCGGCGACACTGCCCGCCGCCGCGAGCGCCGCCGAAGCCGCCGCGAGCTCGACCGCCACGGCCTCGAAGGCGCGGCGCCGCTGCGCTTCGCGAAGCGCCTCGACGCTTCCAATCGTGAGCAGCGCCTCGGCCGTGGCGTCGTCGAGATCGTCGGCGGCGGGCCCGGCGCCGCCCGTCAGAGCGACGAGCTGCCGACGCAAGAGCAGCACCGCTTCGCGTAGCGGCGTCAGCGGTTCGTCCTGCTGCACGAGGGCGCTCGCCGAAGCGTCGATGCGCTCGATGAAGCTCGCGTCGTGGTCGCGGATGCGCGCCACGAACATGTCCACGAGATCGTTGGCCCAATCGTCGTCGAGGGCGCGCGGCAGCGACGAGTCCTTGAGCGTCGCCACGAGCTCGGCGGCGATCGCCGAGTCGTAACGGCCGAGGAGCTCCATCGGGTCACTCCCGATCGGAGGGCGCGGCGGCGTCGACGGCGCGTGCTCGGTCGTGACGAGACCGCAGCCGCACGAGCGCCGGAGCACGAGACGCGTCCGGTGCTCGATGAAATCCGTGGAGCTACGACCGTTCACCGCCGCGAGCAAATCGCCGAGCGCATGCTCGATCTGCCGGGCGAGCGGCTGGCGCACCGTCGTCAGGGGACTGCGCGCGAGGTGCGCGAGGTCGATGTCGTCGAACCCCGTGATCGAAAGTGCGCTCGGGATCGCGACGCGCTCGCGAGCGAACACGTCGAGCGCCGCGATCGCCATGAGGTCGTTCGCGAAGACGACCGCGTCGATGTCCGAAAACCCGCGAGCGACGAGCTGTTCGGCCGCTGCGCGCCCGCCGGCGTGCGTGAAACCGCCGTAAAAGACGCGCTCCTCGGGGAGCTCGAAGCCGTGACGCCGGAGCGCGTACTCGACGCCGCGCCGCCTCGCTTCGGCTTCCTGATGTCCTTTGGGTCCCGCGACGAGCGCAAAGTGCTGCCGCCCGTGACCGGAGAGCAAGTGCTCCGTCAGCGCGGCGGCTCCCGCCTCGTTGCTCACCGTATGGCAACCGAACCCCGGCACCTCGACGCCGACGATCACCACCTCCGCGGGCGCGAAACTTCGAGCAAACTCGGCGATCTCGTCCCGCGACATGCCGACGCACACCGTATGAGCGCAGAGCAAAATCCCGTCGAGCCGCGCGCGCCGGACCGCGTCGTACGCGAGCGCGTCCGGAGTCGGCTGCGGCCGAAGCCGGCCGCCACACGCCGCGAGCAGCTCGACCCCAAGCTTCTCTGCCGCACGCAGCGCGTGGGTCAAGAGCTCGCGCTCGAACGGCACGTTCAAATCGGCCGTGAGGTAACCGAGCCGGCGAGCCGCGGGCGTCTTCGCCATGTCCTTGAAATTCACACTATCGAGTGACGCCGCCCCCGTGAAGTCTCTCACATGCTTCAGGCGGCCCCTGAGGCCGCCCCTGGCACCCGAAGACCGGGGCGGCCCGCGGGACGGGGGTCATTGACGCACAATGCCACTTTTCCGAGGCGCGCCGGCTATCGTCGATTTCCACGTGCGCGAAGGAGCCGGAGGACCGTCGGCCCGACGCCTCCGCTACGCCATCGACTTTCGAGAGTGACTATCGTCCTACGGGCGGCCGCGTGGAAGCAATGTCTCAATGACTGAAAACATCGAGCTCGAAAAACTAAAGCTCCTCTTCGACTACACGAAGTTTCACATCGGCGTGTACATCACGCTCGGCACTGCTCTAGCGGGGCTCGTCGGCGCGTCCACGAAAATCGAAGCTCTCATCGTCGTGAACAAGTCATGGCTGATCGCCGCGACCGCGCTCATGGCGCTTGCCGGCTTCGCTGGCGGCGTCCTCGTCAGCAGCATGTGCGAAGCGAGTGGGCTTGCAGCCTTCTGGGCAATGAGCCTCGGCCCATTTTCGCTGGAGCTCATGCCCGCCAGGTACTGGACGTATCTGGAACACACTGCTTTCTGGCTCTCACTCGCCTGCGCCTTCGTCGCGCTCAATGTCAAAGCCCCGCGCCGAGAAGGGCCGCTGCTTCAAGAAGCGCCCGCTCCGGAACGCAATCGGCCCGGCGCGGCCACATAGCCCAGCGGCGTTTTCGTTCGTGACCCGCGGCGAACGAAACGAACCGCGTGCGTGCGGCCCCGATCGCCACGCGCTATGGTCCCGCGCGTGAACGGCGCGAACTGTCGAGAGCTCGTGTACGGCCATGACTGGGCGAAGAGCTCGCTCGGGGCCATCGAGACGTGGCCGCGCTCGCTCCGGAGCTACGTCTCGATGATCCTCGAGATGCCGACGCCGGCGATTATCTTCTGGGGGCCGGACCAGACGCAGATTTACAACGAGGGCTACGCCGTCATCATGGGCCCTCGCCATCCGAAGTATTTCGGCGCGACCTACCGCGAGTGTTGGCCCGACACCTACCCCGTGATCTACCCGTGGATGGTCGACGTGCTCGAGCGCGGGGAGGTGAAGCAGGTCGCGAACGCGCTGTTCACGCTGACCCGCTACGGCTTCACCGAAGAGGCGTATTTCACGTTCACGTTCAGTCCGCTTCGTGACGACGACGGAAAGATAGCGGGCATTCTGCAGCCCGTCGTCGAAACGACCGGTTTCGTGCTTGCCGAGCGTCGCGCCGCGACGCTTCGCGCGCTTGCGCAGACGAGCAGCGGCGCGTCGTCGATGTCGGCGCTCGCGTCGAACCCCCCGGACATTCCGTTCGCGCTGCTCTACGTGGAAGACACCGGAGGAAAGCTCGCGCTCGTCAGCCAAATCGGCATCGAGGGCGCCTCCGACGCCGGACGCGGGCTCGCAGTCGATGTGGCGCGAAGGGTCTTCGATTCCGGCAGCGACGAGCAAATCGACGGCATCGAAGCGCTGCTCGGTCGGCGGCACGCCGGGCACTGGTCCGATGAAACGCGGTCCTCCGTCGCGCTGCCGGTGCGCGTGGCCGCCGGAGAGCGTCCCCTCGGCGCGCTCATTTTGGGGCTCACGCCGCGCCTTCGTTACGATGAGCCCTACCATTCGTTCTTCCACTCGGTCGCGCACCAAATAGCGGCGAGTCTGGCTACCGCTCGCGCCGCCGGAGCCCAGGCCGATCTGCTCGCTCGCGAGCAAGCGGCACGGCGCGAAGCGGAGCTTCATCGCGAGCACCTGATGGCGCTCTTGACCCAGGCGCCGACGCCGATCGTCCTTCTGCGCGGGCCGTCGTACGTCATCGAGCTCGCCAATCCGTACACCCTGAAACTCTGGGGGCGAACGCAGGCGCAGGTGCTCGGCCGCCCACTGCTCGACGCTCTGCCGGAGCTCCGAGGTCAGGGGTACCCCGACCTCTTGAACGAAGTCTTCACGACCGGCGTCGCGCACGTGAGCGACCAGCCGACCGTGGCCAGGCTCGACCGCGCTGGAAGCGGCGAGCTCGAAGACCGCCACCTCACGTTCGTGTACTCGCCGCTTCGCCTCGCGAGCGGCGCCATCGACGGCATCCTCGTGCTCGCCTTCGACGTCACGGAACAAGTGCGCGCGCGCGAAGAGGTCGAGGGCCTCCGCGTCGCCGCCGAGTCGGCGAGCCAGGCGAAGGACGAATTTCTCGCGATCCTCGGCCACGAGCTGCGGAACCCCCTGGCGCCCATCCTCACCGCAACGCATCTCCTTCACATGCGCGCCGGTGACGCCTTCCGAAAAGAGATCGACGTGATCGACCGGCAGGCGAACCACCTCGTGCGCTTGGTCGACGACCTCCTCGACGTTTCACGCATTACCCGCGGGGTCATCGAGCTTCGCAAGGAGCGCGTCGAGCTCGCACGCATCGTGGACCGTTCGATCGAAATGGTGACGCCCCTGCTCGAGGAGCGGCAGCACGATCTGACCATGCACGTGGCGCGCGCGGGCCTCGCGATCGACGTCGACCCGAGCCGGCTCGCCCAAGTCCTCGCGAATCTGCTCTCGAACGCGGCGAAGTACACCGAGAAGCGCGGAAGAATCTCACTCACGGCGAGCCGCGCCGGCGACGACATCACCGTCAGCGTCGAGGACAACGGCATCGGCATCGACCCCGAGATGTTGCCGCGGGTCTTCGACATGTTCGCCCAGGCGCCGCAGGCGCTCGACCGCGCGCGCGGCGGGCTCGGCCTCGGCCTCGCGATCGTGCGGCGCCTCGTCGAGCTCCACGGCGGGAGCGTCGTCGCTCGTAGCAACGGCCGGGGCAACGGCAGCGAATTCACCGTCACCCTGCCCGCCGCGCCGACCTCCACGGTTTCACCAGGCGAGCCCGCGAAGCTCGGCACCTTGCTCGACGACGCCGGCCTCCGCCGCATCCTCATCGTCGACGACAACGAAGACGCCGCAGACCTCCTCGCAGAATGGCTCGCCGAGGCAGGCCACGCCACACGCGTCGCGTACGACGGACCGAGCGCGATCCAGCTCGCCGGCGACTTCGACCCCGAGATCGCCCTGGTCGACATCGGCCTGCCCGTAATGGACGGTTACGAGCTCGCCCGACGCCTTCGCGAGCAGCGAAACGGAGGCCTCCGCTTGATCGCGATCACCGGCTACGGCCAGGCCTCCGACCGCGATCAGGCCCGCAACGCCGGTTTCGACGCGCACCTCGCAAAGCCGGTCTCCTTCGACAAGCTCGCCGCCACGTTGCGCGATCTGTCGGAGTCCCGGTGAGCAGAGCGAACGCGCTACTCGAAACGTTACGGGCAGCTCGCGGGTGACTCGGTCTCGCAGCTTTCGAACCAGGCAAGCGTGCTCGGTGACGTCACGGTCCCGCTCCCGAAAGCGCAACTCCAGGCTTCGGGATCCATCGTGGCGCCGGTCGGGCGTTCGAGCGCTTCGAGGCACGCGTCGAAGTAGCTCGGCGGCTTGAGCTCACAGCGCTGCGCGGGCTCGGGCTCGTAGGGTACGGTGCCGGCACCCGACGAATAGCGCCGCCGCGCGTAGGAAACCGCTCCGCTAGCGAGCACCACGACGGCATGACCGGCGCCGACGACGCCGCTCGTGAACGTGCTGTTCGTCCCGTGCGCATAGCGACCCGGCGTGCGATCGCGGAGCGCGGTCAGCACGCACGGAAGGGTCTCGCGATCGATGTACTGAGTGAACCCCTCGATGAGCTGCGCCGACGACTCCGCGGTGCACGCGCCGCTCGCGCACGTCGAAAGCACGTCGAAATCGGTTCGCCCGCTCGCGCCCCCAGCGCCGCCCCCTCCGCGTCCCGCACCACCTCCCCCGCCGGAACCACCGGCGCCGGAACGACCCGACCGAGCCCCGTCACCTCCCGACTCCGAACCCTCCGACTGACCGCACGCCGGAAGCCAGAGTACGAAACCGGCAACGAAAAGAATCGAACGCGACGTCATGCTCGAGTGTAGCGCACTCCGAAAAGTGGCTTACCCGTCGCGAAGCCGCGAAAGCTCCGCCCAGAGCGCGTCCACGTCGATGACGAGGCCGGTGCATCCGGGCACCGATTCGATGCGCCCCCCCGTCACCGCGACGACCTGCGTGTAACCGGCGGCGGTACGCTCGAAGATCTCGAACGTGGCGAACGCTGGGTCCACGAGCCAGTAGTAGCGAACGCCGAACTTCGCGTACTCCGACATCTTCTGAACACGGTCGCGTCGCTCGTCGCGTGGCGACGGACTGACGACCTCGATCAAAATGTCCGGCGGCTCGACGAGCGGCCCGTGGCGCGGCGGCGCGGGCGTCCCAGGAAGCAAAACGACGAGATCCGGCTTGCGGCCCGTCGTTTCGCCCACCAAAACCTTGAGCTCCGAGCCGAACACGAAGCCCGTCGAGCCGAGCCACGCGCCTATCGCGCGGATGAGCCACGAAACACCGAGCTCGTGAACGGCGTCCGGCACTTCTTCCTCTACCCAGTGCCCGTCGACGAGCTCCCCACTCTCGTCTTCGTCGAGCTCGAGCCACTCTTGCACCGACATGGGGCGGCTCTTCGCCACGCTTTCGGGTTCCAGAAGGGGCGGCCAGGCGCTCGCCATGTCGAAAACGGAGGGTAGCACACGCGGGATCACTCTCGTTCCCTCCAGTCGGCTCGAGCCCGACGCGAGTTGCGTGGCGGCGATGGCCCTCTTCGCTCAGAGCACCTGAGCCAGGTGTCCGGCCAAGCGTCGCGCGAGGCAGAGGCCGGTGAGCACGGGATTCACGGAGCCGACGGTCGGGAAGATGGATTGGTCGCACGCGTAGGCGTTCGTCACGTGGTGAAAGCGAGCGTCGGTGTTCGTGACCGACGACGCGGAGTCGGTCCCCATCCAGAGCGTGCCGGATTCGTGATAGGTCGAGCCGAGACCGCGCCGCCACGGCGCAAACGCCTGGGCGACGTTCGGTGGGAAGGTTTGCCAGCCGTTCGGGTGCAAATACTCGATGTTGCCGGGCGCTTGAGCGACGGCAGCAGCGAGCGCGAGCGACGCCGACTCCATGGCTTGCCAGAGCGCGTGGTCCTCGGGCGTGCTTTCGAGCTTCACCCAGGCGCGGC
>DASUTR010000387.1:0-5065 GCA_036374535.1 Polyangiaceae bacterium | reverse complement strand
GTCCGGCGTGGACTCTCGATCGACGGCGCCCCCTGCGCCCGCCGATTCTCCTGCCGCTCCGCCCATGGGTTCTTGCCCGCCCTCTCCGCGGCCTCCTTCGCCGCTCGTGCCGGCGCTTCCGCTCGCTCCATTGCCGCCCCTGGTTCCAGCTCCGCCCGTGGTCCGAGTTCCTCCCGCTCCGCCGTTTCCGCCTCGACTATTCGTGCCACCAGACGCCCCTCCACCGTTCGTCCCCCCTTCACCGCCTTCTCCGGCTGCCATGCTTCCCGAGCTGCCTCCACCGCTCGATTCGGGTGTTGGGGAGTCGTCGTCCGAGCAGGCGCCGGTCACGGCCCATGAGAGCGCGATGGCGAGAAAAGCACTGAGTGTCGCTTTTCTCGTACTCACCAGGCTCCCGAAGGTCGTCACTTCAGTGAACCTAGATCATCTCGTGCATGCTTAGTAGCTGCCATCGACGACGAGCGTCCCCTTCGGGGCGCGCCCGCCGTTCCAGCTTCGCTTGCGGCACGCTACTCCCTCCGATCGAGCACCGCATCCGGGATGGACGCGCCCGGCTCCGTCTCCAAGGAGACGAGCGGGGTCGAATTCGCCTTTACAAGCGGCGTTGCGTCCACCTTCCGGCGATCGTTCACCCGTTTTGGTTTCAGCGGTGTTCGGCTCGATTCGCGGGAGGGCGGTGCCTCTTTCCTGGTTTCTTGCCGCGCATCGGGGGCATTGGGGAGAGCCTTCGTGATCGAGTGCGTGGGCCGAGGGCGTTCGAGCGTCTTGGCCTCGGCCGGCGATTCGGTCGCCGTCGTCGGGACGTCGGTCGATTGAACGAGGACGATGAAGGTGATCAGAACTGCGAGCGCGACGAGCGCCAGGACGAGCTCGAGCCGCCTACGCGCTCCCGTCCTCGTCCATGACGTTTCGGCCTGGCTCGAAGACGCGCGGGAGAACGGAGCCGTCGACAGCGTCGTATTGTCGTGCCCCGGCGCCGCGCGAACGGGTCGAACCTCCGACATTGGAACGACAATGGCTCGAAGCTCCGCAAGCATCGCAAGCGCATTCGGCCACCGTTCCTCTTTGTCCGTGCGAAGTGCCCGATCGATGATCGCCGCGAGCGATGGATCGAGATCCGGTTCGATGGAGCGAACGGCAGGTGCGGGCTCGGTGGCTGCCGCGACGACGAGGTTTTTTTGTGCCGAGCCCGCATGAACGTAACGCCCCGTCAGCAACGTGAACATCGTCGCGCCGAGCCCCCAGATGTCGGTGCGGACGTCGACGTGTTGGGCGTCGCCGCGCGCCTGTTCGGGAGACATGTACGCCGGGGTGCCGAGAGTTTGGTTCAGGCCCGTGAGCATGCCGAGCTCGTGGCAGAGGCCGGCGAGGCCGAAGTCGGCGAGCTTGTAGGTGCCGTTCTCGCACAGCAGGATGTTTTCGGGTTTGATGTCGCGGTGGACGACGTTCGCCTCGTGGGCGACGGCGAGGATATCGAGGACTTCTTTGGCGGCGGTGACGACGGCGTGTTGGGTCAAGTGGCCGCCGGACTCTTTGGCGAGGGCGGACAGGGTTTTTCCGTCGACGAGCTCGAGCACCAAAACGGCGGTGCCGTCGTCGGTGACGAAGTCGTCGAGAACGGCGACGACGCCGGGATGATTCACGAGGTTTGCGAGGCGGCCCTCCCGCAAGAAGCGCTCGCGCATGCGGCCTTGGTCGGCCAGGTGTCGGTGAAGGACCTTCAGCGCTGCGCGACGGCCGTTTCGGTGACGGGCTTGCAGCACCGTGGACGTTCCGCCGGCACCGATGACGCGCTCGACCGTCCACTTTCCGAAAAGGGTTCGGCCTGTCCAGTCTTTGGAGGACGTTCGGAGGCTTCTGTTCCCCACCACGGCGTCTCGAAGGCTAACTTTCTCGCAGTCCCCGGGCAAGGTGCGCACGCCGGGTCCGGGTTTTTCCGCCTGGCACCAGCGGAGCTTGCGTCGATGGGTTGACTCTTGTCGTACCGACGGTGCCAGACTGTGCCAGCTTCTACGGTGAAGCAGCGCGACAACGCCAAAACCAGCGGCAAATGCGGGATGCGCGTTGGTGTAGAATTTGCTGCTGAGTAGCCGATGCTGAGATCGAAGACGGCGATGGTCGCGCTCGGGTCCCTCGCTGCGATCTTGGCCGGCGCGGGCTGTGAAGGGAGCTCCGACGGCGATACCGGTGACCGCTCGTGCAGCTCCGATTCGGAGTGCCGCGCCGAGGAGCGCTGCGAGACCGAAGCAGGCCCGCCGACTCACCCGCGCATCGCCGTACCGTGCCTTTACGCGCAGTGCGGATCGATGGGCCAGTGTGCCGAAGGCTTCGTCTGTTTGCCCGCCGCGAGTGCGCCGACGCCGCAGTCGTCGCCGTTTTGCGGACCGAACGTCTGCGTACAGCGCTGCACGCAGACGAGCTGCGCGCAAGGCCAAGTCTGTCGCGATACGGGCGTCTGTGGCGTGCCGCAGTGCGACGAGCCGGGCGTCGAAGCGTGCCCAGCGCACTGGCGATGCGATCCGGCTCTGGCGAAAACGGAGCCTTTGCTCGACAGCGACTCCGCCGTCGAGCGGACGCTCGAGGACGATCGTGCGATCGCGCGCGGATGTGTACGCAAGCGCTGTGACGTCGCGGACGGCCACATGTGTCGAGAGTTTTGGGCGTGCGCTCCCGGAGAGACGACGGGTGGATCGGGCTGCGTCCCAATGCCGTGCGAGGAGACCGGTCACTGCGTGACCGACCAGTACATCTGCGAACCGACGAGCAGCAACTCGCGCCCAGCGGGCGTGGACCATTTCGGCTGCGTGTTCAGAAACTGCGAAGAAGGTCTCGCATGCCTCGCGCCGACGAATTCCGATCCGTCCGTTGCCTACTGCGACTTCTCGGCTCCGAACGCCGATAGCTCGGGCTGTGCGCTCCGCACCTGTGCCGAAGGCAATCGCTGCGTCGAAACCTTCGTCTGCGATCCGTCCTCTCCCCAGGCCAACCGCATCGGCTGCGTTCCCGACCCCGCAGCGGGGGGCAGCGGATCCGGAGGCACCGGCTCTGGCGCCGCCTCCGGCAACGGAGGCGATGGGGGAGCCACGAACAACGGTGGAACGAGCAACGGCGGCACCACGAGCGCGGGTGGAACGACGAACGATGCCGGAACGACGAGCACGGGCGGAAGCAGCGGCTCGAACGGTGAAACGTCGACGGGCGGGGGGCGCTGCGTTCCTCGCTAGCTCTGCAGCAGGGAAGCCCCGCGCGAATCCCCCTCTTTTTTCTGGCTTCTACTAAGTGGAGCCGGGGGGGATCCCCAAGTTTGCGGGCGTTCCGGGCACCCGCCTCCCAAGGCAGGCCCTGCACAGGTGGATTCTTGCCCCCCGCTGCCCGCCCTTGCACAGGTGGATTCTTGCAGTTCGTTTCGCCTTGGCGCAGGCAGTCTGCCGCCCGAATAGTCATTACTTCACCTCGTGCTAGGCGGGCACGTGTCGACCTGGAGCTCATTGGACTTTGAGTTTTGGGGAGTATCATCCCGCGCGTGCCACTGAGGGTGCGTATGTTCAGGGGCGTTCATTGGCTACTCAGTGCCTTCGTTCTCGCTGTCACGAGCACAGGATGCGACGACGAGGGCTCGAGCGACGACGACGGCGGCGGAGCTCCGACCGGCGGCAGCTCAACCGGAGGTGGCCAGGGCGGTGTCGCGGGTTCGACAGCAGGCCGCGGCGGCGAAGGTAACTCAGCCGGATCCGAGTCGGGTGGATCATCAAGTGGGACGCCAACCGGAGGAGGCTCTGGCGACGGTGGCGACGGTGGCGACGGTGGCGACGGTGGCGACGGAGACGACGGCGGCGCACCTGGTGGGTCCACCGTAGGCGGCGCGGGCGGAACCGTCGGTGGCGCGGGAACAGCAGGCGCCGGTGCTCACGCGGGCAATGGTGGTGCTCACGCCGGCTTCGGTGGCACTGGCGGCGGGCTGGGTGGAGCCGGCGTCGCAGGTGGCGGAGTCGGAGGAACGAGCGGTGGCACTGGCGGCGCCGGAAGCTGCGGCATGACGGGGTGTTGCTTCAAGGTTGCGCCTTTCGGCGACGATGCACTCGCCGAAGAGAGCGACGGAGCGACACCGTTTCTCAATGTCCAGGCCGCCATCGATTTTGCCGATGAACATCGGGAGCTCGGGACGCGCATTTGCGTCGCCGGCGGACACGCGTGCCAGGAGGTTCTGTATTCGGGACCGAGCGACGCCGATCTCCGTATGCGAAACGGCATTTCGGTGATCGGAAATCACGATCCCACGTCCTACACGCAGTGCCCTGGCTCGGTGCCCGTGACGATCCTTCGTCCCGAAACCGCCCCGGGCGTCGTCTTCGAATCCGACGTTCAGGATGACACTGCGCTCGAAGGCTTCATCATTCGTCCCGGCTTCAACGGCGCGAGGACGGTTGGCGTGACCGCGCGGGGAGCGAACGGCGTTCGACTCGGCTCTCTTCGCATCGAAGACGGGCCGAACACGGAGTGGTGCGGTATCGACCTTGTCGACACCGCGGCCGCCATCAGAGACGTGTCCGTCTACGTGCAAAACACCAACAAGAGCGTCGCTGTTCAGGCGATCGGCTCGAGCGTCTATCTGGAGGGCACGCTGGACCTTCGTTCCCTCTCCAGTTTCTTCACCGGCATCTGGCTCGAAAATTCCCCTGGTTCTCGGATTGCGGCTGACGTTACGGTTTCGAACGCCGTGCCATCGAGCGTCACACAAGCGGTCCGACTGACAGGCGACGCAGAGGGCACTCGCATCTCCGAGAGCTCGTTCGCGATTGCCTCTTTTGCCGAAGAAACGACCGGCATCTTGATCGAGGACTGCGCCGGGGCGTCGCCTTTCCTCAATGCAACGATCGTCGTCGAGGCCTCTGAGTTGGGGGGAACCGCGGACGGCGTGCGTTCCCGTTCCTGTCACCCCCGCATCGAGAATTCTTCCATCGCGGTCCGCGGCGACAGATTGCGATCCTTGCGTGGCGTAGCTTGTGAGTCGGGAAGTAGCGGAGGGAGTCGATGCATACTCGTGAACGATCAGATCAGTACGACC
>DASUTR010000386.1:0-4179 GCA_036374535.1 Polyangiaceae bacterium | reverse complement strand
GGCGGACGACGAGCTCACCCGCGTCGCCTGCGCCTGCGTGGCGCGTCTCGCGCGCACGCTCAAGCCGGAGTACGCGGACGCCCTGCAGCGGATCGAGGTCGACGGAGTCGCCGTCAAAGACTACGCGGACGCGAGCGGCATCTCGGCGAGCAACGCCGGCGTGAGGATTTTTCGGGCGCGGGAAGCGCTACGAAAACAGATCGCGCGTTCTTGCGGAACGTGCGGAGAGCACGGCTGCCTCGATTGCACCTGTGACGCGAGTGCGCATCGCCATCCGACAGCGTGACGCCCGCGTCACGCTCACCCAAACTCGCAAGCTGCGCCGTGTTGCTCGACGCAACAGTCGCGATTTGTCACGCGCGCTCGGCTTGAAATCGACGCGTCGCTCGTCAACCTTTTCAGCGTGAAGCTTGCACCTCCACCGTTCCGTCGTGCTGCCGTGATCCGAACCGACCCTGCGATGCCGCGCCTGCCGCCGCCGCCCCACCGGCCGCGCCCCGAGCGGCCGCTGTTCGATCAGCTGAGTCACTGGACGTCCCGCGACGAGAACCGCGTGATCGCCCTGCCGATCGGCTTCGGTATGTTCTGCGCATCCATTCTCTGGCTCCTGTACGCACTGCGCTGAGCTCGCGGCGCCGCCAGTCGACGGACGATCGGATTCGGCGAATCGGCTCGGTCGTGCGCTTGAAAAACTCCTAGAGCGCGGCAATTGCCGACCGTTTGGCGTGCCTTGCTTAGCCCGGGCGGACGTGAGAAAAATTACGGGGTGCGGCTAACGCGATCGTTCATGCTGGCCGCCGGGGCGTGGCTCGGGGGATGCGCAGGGCCGAAGTTTTCCGCGCACGACTGTGACCAGGCGAGCTGCGCCGGGGTCGCGGGCGAGGCTGCGGGCGCGACTTCCACGGGCGGCTCGGGCACCGGAGGGTCGAACGGTGGGAGTGCGAACACCGGCGGAAGCTCGCCGGTCGGCGGGAACGCGGGCGGCACCGGAGTGCCGGACTTTCCGAGGTTCGGTGTGCTCGACGACTTCAATCGCTCCGGTCCCTCGCTCGGGAGCAACTGGGGCGGCGCGCTTGATCGATACGAGCTTCGCGAACGAGCGCTGACGTGCTCCGTCACCTATTGTCCCGCCGTCTTCTGGGCGCGCGAGTTCGGCGTAGAGCAAGAGGTCTTCGCGACGCTCGTCTCGTTCTCGAACGAATCGAACGAAATCAACCTCGTCCTCAAGGGCCAGCAGAGTACGGAATGCGACCTCATGGAGGTTCTTTACTCCCCGGCGCGCGAAGAGCTCTGGCTCGAAGCATGCTGGGAGACGAGTTGGCATACGCTGGGCATCATCGACATCTCGCTCGAACCGGGCGATCAGCTCGGCGGTCGCGTCGGGAGCGACGGCTTCGTCGATCTGTTCCGCAATGGCGTGCAGGTGGGCCGCTTCGACGCCAACGACTTTCCCTTCATCGGCACCGGCGGGCGCATCGGCGCGAACGGCGTCGCGAGCGGGGACGAAGCGAACGTGTGGGACGATTTCGGCGGCGGCTAGCGGCCGCTCGTTACGCTGCGAGACTCTGCGCGAGCTCGCGAAGAACGCCCGCCGGATTTCGTTCGACGAGGTCGCCGTGCGAGACGACGATGCGATTCAACCGGCGAAGGCGCGCCCAAGCGTTCAGCTGCGCGCGGACCGCACCCTTGTCCTTGATCGTGCCCAGACGGACCACGTTCGTGATCTGCGGCTTCGGTCCCGTGAAGTGGAGCTTCCGAAAGAGCCAGCCGGAAAAACCCGGTCGGTCGTGCACGTTCCACACGAGGTCGTTCAGGACGAGGGTCGTTCCTTTCGGCGTTTCGACGATCAGCGCGGCTTCGTGCCCGGCCGTGCCGGGCACCGTCACGTAGCGCACCGAAGGATCCCCGAAGTCCACGTGCGTCGCGTCGACGGGCACGATCTGCTCCACTTTGGCGCGAGCTCCGTCGGGCGCGATGACCTTCATGTCGGGATACCGTTCCTTCCAGATCTTTGCGTCCATTCGGTGAATGGCACTCGGGATGACGAGGAAGCTCGGCGTGCCGAAACGCTCGAGCGCGTGCATCTCGGGCTCGTCGAGCGCCACGGCGCTGAAGACGACGAGCCGCCCGTCGCGGAGCTTCACCACCGTCATACGGCGCGGAAATTCGCCGATGGGGAGCGGAAGCTCACCCACCACCGTCAGGAGATTTTCGTCGAGCGCCGAAAGTCTCCCGTGCGGAAGAACCGTCCATGTCTCGAAGGGTCGGGCCACGTTGTGCTCTCCTTTCGGCTCGATGTGAGGCAAAAACCGTGCTCGGGCGTAGATCCTGCGCCTGCGCGGCTCGAGCGCGGCCTTTCGGCCGGACGACGTGGCATGGCGGCACGCTGCGGCGAGTTGGGCCTTTCGGGGGGTCCGGGTTAGAAGCCGCACGATGCTGCGTCCGGTTTCTCTGAGCTTGGCCGTCCTCCTCGTCGCGGGAAACGCGGGAGCCCAAAATCAGAGTCGGTTCGAGCTCGGCGCGTACGGCGGTTACCTCTCCGGCGGGACGGCCGAGGGTGAAGCGGGACCGTTGCGCGCGAAAGCGACCATCGAGAGCGCGCCGAGTTACGGCGGCTTCATCGACATCGCCGTCCGGCGCGGGGCGTTCGCGGAGCTTTCGTACTCGCGCCAGCCGACCGAGCTTTCGCTCAGGGTGTCGGACGGCACGAGCTACCGGTACGACCTGCTCGTTCAACACTTTCAGATCGGCGGCTTGCTCGAGTTCAACACGCCGGCCCTCGATTGGCTGCGTCCGACCTTCGGCGGCACGATCGGCGCGACCGTGTTCACGGCGAACGACGACCGCGCGTCCTACGAAGAGTGGCGCGCGTCGATCATCCTCGAGGGCGGCGCGAAAATCCGCCTCACGGATCACTTCGGGCTGCGCCTGCGCGCGCGCGGTTTCGCGACCTTTCTCACCGACGACAGCGCTCTGTTCTGCGCGAGCGGAGTCGGTTGCGCCTACGCCTTCACGGGCACCGCCGTGCTGCAGGGCGAAGTCGGCGCCGGCGCGTACCTGGCGTTCTGAGCTCCCGCTCGGGACGAATCCGGCGCGTTCGGGTCTTCCGCGACACTGGCCGGCTCGCGGAAACTCGCGAGCGGGCGCGTTCGAGCGTGTCGCCTCGTTTTTTCGCGCTTTCGTCGCGGCGAAGCCTCGCCCTCGACCACCTGAACAATACGTTACACGAAGGTCTCGCATTTTTGAAGTCTGGTTCTTTCGTCGCTTCGGACTCACAGCAATCGGCGGAGGAACCATGCCCCGACTCGTGCGCTACGAACCCCCGTCGCCCGGACGCCTGCTGCGCCACGTGCTCGAGCGGCCCGAGCTCGTTCGCGAGGTGCGCGAGCTTCGTCCCGCCGAGCTCGGAAAGCTCATCGATTTCGTGGGGCTCGAGGGCGCCGGTGAGCTCGTCGCCCTCGCGACCACCGAGCAGCTCGAGCGGGTGTTCGACGACGATCTCTGGGCGTCCGAAAGGCCGGGAGACGAGCCTCACTTCGATTCGAAGCGCTTCGCCGTGTGGCTCGAGGTCCTGCTCGAAGCGGGCGAGCAAGCCGTCGTCGAGCGCCTCTGCGAGCTTCCCGAAGACTTCGTGACACTCGCCGTCGCGCGCTCGATGCTCGTCGTCGACATCGACGCGCTCGGCATCGCGCTCTCGGACGCCGAGGACGAGCTCGAGCCGATCGAGAAGGCGCTCGATAGCTTGCACTCCGAGGAGTGGGAGGAGTTTCGTTTGATTGCCCGCGACCTCTCCGTCTTCGACTCGCTCTTTTCCGTGTTGATGACGCTCGATCGCGAGCACCATGCGCTGCTCCGGCGGTTACTCGAACGCTGCGCCTCGATGAGTCAGGAGTTCATCGCCGACAACGGAGGACTCTACGACGTGCTCACCTCCGACGAGATGCTCGAAGCCGACGCCCGCGCGGTACGCGACGTCCGCCGCGCCGCTGAAGGTCACGTCGCGCCGTCCGATGCTCGGAGCTTCCTCGAGCTCGCGCGCCGGGGTCTCGGCGACACCGCCGAACGCGATCCGGTGACGAAGGCGTACTTTCGAGAGCTCGCGCGCGAGAACGTCGCCGGCACCGACCAGAGCGAGCTCGCGCGGCTGCTCGCGACGGTCACCTCGACCGGGCCCCGTTC
>DASUTR010000385.1:0-10499 GCA_036374535.1 Polyangiaceae bacterium | reverse complement strand
TTGGGCTACGAAGCGCGCGTGCTCGCCGATCAGCATCCGACCTTCATCCGTGACACGCTCGAGCGCGCGGGAAACCTCGTTCGTTAGGGCTTGGCCGCTCGCCGCGCGACTCCCATTACCGTGCTCACCAGACTGCGCGGGTCCACCGGCTTCGCTACGTGGGCGTCGTATCCCGCCGCGAGCGCGCGACGTTCGTCTTCGTTCCGCGCGTAGGCGGTGAGCGCGACGGCAGGAATGCGCGCGACCTCGGGTTGCTCGAGCAGCATGGCCCGCACCTTTTCGATGAGCACGTAGCCGTCGTCGCCCGGCATGCCGATGTCGCTCACGAGCACGTCGAAGGGCCCGTTCTTGAGCGCATCGAGCGCGACGGCCGTGCTCTCCGCGACGCGCACCTCGGCGCCGTATTGCTCGAGGATTGTCGCGATGATGTCGCGAGCATCGCTCTGGTCGTCCACGACGAGGACGCGCAAACCCGATAGGCCGAGGAGAGCTTCGACCGGCGGCTCCGAGCGCGGAGCTCGTCCGAGCGCCGGAGGAGGCTCGCCCGCCGGGGCGCCGGCGACGGGTAGGTTCACCGAGAAGCTAGCGCCCCTGCCGAACCCGTCGCTCGCGGCCTCGACGCGACCGCCGTGGAGCTCGACGAGGTGACGCACGATGGCAAGGCCGAGTCCGAGACCACCCTGCGAGCGCGCCACGCCTGCCTCCGCCTGGCGAAAGCGATCGAAGACGAAGGGCAAGAAGGTCGGAGCGATGCCCTGACCGTCGTCGGTCACCACGAGGTGAAGCTCGGTCGGCGTGCGCTTCGCGGTCAGCCGGACGTGGCCGCCCGAAGGCGTGAACTTGACGGCGTTCGACAGCAGATTCCATACGACTTGCTGCAGCCGATCGGAGTCGCCCATGACGGTTCCGATGTCCGGCGGGACGTCGGCCGCGAGCTCGACGCCTTTGGCACGCGCGGCCGGCTGGGTCGTATCGAGCGCCGCCCCGAGCACGACCGCGACATCGACGACGTGAGAATGGATGCGCGCTTTGCCCGTGATGATGCGCGAAACGTCGAGAATGTCCTCGATGAGTTGCGACTGCACGAGCGCGTTCCGTTCGATGGTTTCCAGGGCCTTCCCCGTCTGCTCGGGCTTCACGTGCCCGGAGCGCAAGAGTCGAGCCCAACCAAGCATCGATTGCAGCGGCGTGCGGAGCTCATGCGAGACCGTGGCCAAGAATTCGTCCTTCAAGCGATTCAGGCGATCGCCCTCTTCGCGCGCGGCGTTGACGCGCGCCTCGGTTCGCTTCTGATCGTCGATATCCGTGAAGCTGCCGAACCACTTCGAGAGCCGGCCGTGCGAATCGAGCACGGGCACCGCGCGTCCCAGAAACCAGCGATATTCGCCCGAACGGCCTCGGAAACGAGCTTCGATTTCGTAGGGCCCGGCGTTCTCCACGGCACGCTGCCAGCGGCTTTCGACGCGCTTGCGATCGTCGGGATGAACGACCTCGAACCATTCGGCCCCGACGTTCTCGTCCGCCGCGCGGCGCGTGTCGATCACCCCCGTGAACTCGAACCAGCGTGGATTCATCCACTCCACGTGACCGCGCGCATCGGCCGTCCAGATCATCTGCGGTACGTGCTCGGCAATCATGGCGAGCCTGAGCTCGGTCGCTCCGAGCGCCTCTTGTTTCTCGCCGAGCGTGCGCCGCACGACGTCCGCCTCTTCACTGTAAGCGAAAACGGCGAGCGCGAGCCCGCTATTCAGACAGTTCTGAAACGCTCGAACCTCGGCGAGCGAGGGTTCGATGCCCTGCTCTTCGAGATCGCGATAGACGACGTTTTCGAGCACGCCGTACTCGCGGACGACCGCCCGCAGGTCGAAGCCCTGCCGCCAGCGATGAGCCCCGTGCTCGGCAGCCGCCGGTAGAGAATGCTCGATGAGCGACCCCGTGAGGTTTCGGCGGAGCGCCGCGACGATCTCGTCGAGGAGCTGGGGCAGGCTATCGCGAAGCTCCGAGCCGATGACGCCCTCGGGGGCTACGTCGCGAAACTCCACCTCCCGTAGGAACCGTTCGACCAACGCTTCCCGATGCTGTGTGAGTCTCAGGATGAAAGGCGAATCCATTCGGGAGGACGGCGTCAACGCAAGTAACGTTCCTGCCTCGATCTTCGGGAAAGCGTTCGCATCCGTCGCCCGCGACGGCGACTTTCGTCACGCTGGGGCGCATCGCCGCGAAGGGACGCTGCCTACAACGCGCTGCGCTGGTCCCGAGATTGCAAGGGTCGGGGTGACTCGCTCCTCAACGAAGGAAAGGATTATCCCAATGACTGCGAAGAAGATGCTCATGTCCATTGGAACCGCCATTGCCGCCAGCAGGCTCGCGCACATGGCGTCGGGCTTTCGGTTCGAGGACGTCCTCGGAACCGTGGGCCTGTCTCGCCGGCGCAGCCACGTCTTGGAGAATCTGCTTTTCCTCGGCGCCGGCGCTGCCGTAGGCGCGGGCGTCGCGCTACTCGTGGCGCCGATGTCCGGGCGCGAGACGCGCGCTCGCATCGGCAAGGAAGTCTCGAAGCTCACGGAAGCCGCGAGCGATGCTATGCGCGAGACGACGGAGTCTGCGCGCGCCCTGCTCCACTCGAACGAGGAAGGCCCCAAGAATTCGAAGCGCGCGACGACGTAACGTCGCCGCGAGCCCGACGCGCTCGGGGACGCTGCAAGGCGTCCCCCGCGCGCTCGTGGCGGATTGATTGAGGGGTTTCGCGGTGCCGCGCCCCTCCGCGTTCGGCGGAGTAGCATGGGCGGCGAACCGCACATCGAGGGGTCGACGTGCGCTCGAAGCGTCGTTCTGTGCGCGAAGCGACGCGCAAGCGTTCCCGGGTGGCGCTGCTCCGCTGAATAGCGGCGGACCTCGCGCAACGTGGAGCCCTCGTCCCCGACGACGCGCGCGCCGTTCGCCGCTCACTACGAGTTCTTCTTCAGAAGCGCCGCAGGGCGGCTCGCGTCGAGGCATTACCGCGGGAAGCTTCGAGGCGCCCGACAGGTGCAGCAACGCCATGGCAAAGTCGCCCCGCGGTATCCGCGGCTTGATTTTACGGGCTTTCGACCTCGGCATGACCGTTGCAATCCACGGTGGCATGGAAGCGAACGTCGCGGAACGACTCGAGGTCGCCCCTGAAAACAGCTCGGGCAGCTTCATCGTTTCGCCGGGCGACCTCGTTGCGGGGCGCTACAAGGTACGAAAGGAGATTGCGCGGGGAGGCATGAGTGCCATCGTCGTCGCACGGGACGTGCGACTCGGGCGCTTGGTCGCCTTGAAGATTCTGCTTCCCCGGTACCGGCGTGTGGAGCGCGTCGTGGATTGCTTCGTAGCCGAGGCGCGCATGCTTGCACGCATCAACAATCGACACGTCGTGACCGTGCTCGATCAAGGCACCATCGCTCCTCGTGCCGGTGAGCCGGGTCTTCCGTTTCTGGCACTCGAGCTGCTACGCGGCGAAAACCTCCGAAACTATGCGGTTGGGCACTGGCCCCTCGAGCTCGCGCGGGTCGCCCGCTTTGGGCTGCAAGCGTGCGAGGGGGTGGCCGCGATCCATGCCCAAGGCATTACGCACCAGGATCTCAAGCCCGACAATCTGTTCGTCAGCTACGAGCCCGACGGCAGCGAGTGCATCAAGGTGCTCGACCTCGGTATTGCCCTGCAGCCCGGCGCGACGCCAGGTCAGGGAACGCACGGCGCGGGTTCACCCGGGTACATGTCTCCTGAGCAGGTGCACGAGCCGGCGGCGATCGACGCCCGCAGTGATATTTGGTCGCTAGGCGCCGTGCTCTTCGAGCTTTTCGCCGGACGGGCTCCGTTCGACCCGAAGGACGCCCGCGATTTCTGTAATCGTGTCATCGGGGAGGACACCGCGCGCCTGTCGGAGGTACGTCCCGATCTTCCCATGGGCATTTCGCTCGCTGTCGAGCGGTGCCTGGAAAACGATCGGCGGCGCCGGTTTCAGGACGTCGCCGAGCTCGCCGCGTGTCTCGCCCCGTACGCGGAATGCGAGCCGCTCGACGAGGCCGAACGCATCCGCCGTCAGCTCGAACGTTCGGCCAAGATCCCGTCGGTCATTCAGGGCGGACGAGCGCGCCCGCTGCACGAGGTACCATGCGCCGTCCAGTCTGTGCCGTCGTCATCGGTCTGGTAACGCTTCTGCCCGCGGCGGCACTCGCACGCACGGGCGTGCCCACCTCCGAACGCGAAGCGCCGCCAGCAAGCGAAGGTAGAGGGCGGGAGGTCGCGCCCGTCCCCGAGCGCCCGCGCTCGAGCGCTGCCCGGACGGCAGTTCGCGGCTCGAGCGCAGATGAGCGACGTTACGCCGAGAAGAGCCGCCGTTCGGAGCGTGCCAGTCGGTTCCGCGCCGGCGACGACGTCGTGATCGCCATCGGAGCGACGACGCTCACGATCGTGCTCGCGATCGTCCTCATCCTGGTCCTGCTCTGATCAAGACTTACAGAGGGTCGCCCCGCGGCAGGCGACGAGGCGTTCCAACGTATCGAGCGGCGCTCCGCAGCGTTCCGCGTGGATCTCGCTCAGACATTTGTCGAGCTCCCTCGGATCGAGCCCCCGCGGGCATGCCTTTTCGTCGAGGTCCTCGTACCCCTCCTGATTTTGCTCCATGATGCACTGATCACGGTTTGCGTAAGTCTTGCCCTCACCGACCGCGCCACAGCGAACGTCCCGATCGCAGCGGGCCGTCGAGATCTCGTTAATGCCTTCGCTCGTTCCAGGCCTGCTGGCCGAATCAGCCCTCGTTCCCGATGCAGGCCGCATGGCCGGTTCGCGCTGAGTTTCACGCGAACATGCGGCCGAGAAGGCCGCTGAAATCGACACGGCACCAACTAGGGCAAATTGCAACGTTTTCATGAACTCGTTCCTTTTCGCGCACCTATGAGTGAGACGTAATGCCTCACCGAGGCGGAATGCCTCCCCCAGAAAGCGCTAGGGAGCGAGCGCGATGTGGGCGCCAACGCGGTACCAATCGAACGCACCCTGGCCTTCCCAACTAACGGAGTCCCAAGCGCCGTGAATGCCGAGATCCACGATTGGAATCAACGTGAGGTCGAGCGTCACGCCGAGATCCATGGCCAAGCCAGTCACGGAATCATTCGCGGGAAGGCTCGCGTGGCCCCCGCCTATGTGCGCGAAAACGCCCGGCTCGATAACCTTTCCGATCGTGGCTCGACCACCGGCCATTGCGCCATAGGCCATTGAGTCGCCCGGGCCCGAAAATGTGTGGATATTGCCCATGAGCTCGGGGGTCAGCGAAAGCAGCACCAGGTCGTATTCTCGCCCGAAGCGAACCGCGCCACCGAGTCCACTCCCGACTTCGGGGTCGATGGCGTTCGAGTAGTCGAGATCGAATGCCAGGCGGGTACCGCCGGGCCCCCGTTCGGTGTCGTTTTCCTCCGGTTCTGACGTCGTGTCGCGCGCCTGCGCAAACGCCGCCCCGCTGAGAAGCGAGATCCCCAGAACAGTGGAAATTAGGCTGAATTTCATGACGGACTCCCGTGCTCGTCGGCGAAAATTTCCGATTCGCCGCGTTGGTGCAGGGACCATGCCGCATCGAAAATGAGCGAGAAAACATGGGGTAGCGAGCCATAGCGCTCTCACCGTGAGGGGCAACGAAAGCGAATCTGCGCACGATCTGCCGAACGAACGTCCAAATGCGCACCGCGTTGTTCCGCCACGGCGTGGCAGACTGACAGGACCTGGAGGCGTTCCGCGCGACTTCTGTCGCGATCGTCGTCCTCGGGGGGATCAAGACGGTCGATTCGCGAGCTCGGAGGCTCGAAACCGGGCACGGTGAGCTCGAAGAGAACGCTGTCGTCGTCGGGTGCGGACACCGAAAGCTCGATGCGGGAACCGGCGGGTGCCACGACCGTCGCGAGCGACAGCAGGTTCGTGATCACGACGAGCGTCGACATCCGCTCGAGCGAGCGGACCGGAAGCTCGCTTGATTGCACGATAATTTCGATGTTTCGGGATGCCGCTACGGGTCCGTGTAGGGTAAGCGCGTCCCGCACGATAGAGGAGACGGCGCAGAGGGCGTGGTCGACGACATCGACCGTCGTCCAGTAGTCGATGAGGCGGCGAATTCGGAAGGCTAGACGCTCCACCTGCTGCTCGATCCGCAGGGCATTCTCGAGCGCGGCAGGCCCGCTAGGGTTGCTTCTGATGAGCGCGGCCCGCCCGGCGATGACGTTCAAGGGCGTCCCAATGAGGTGCGCAAACACCGAAGAAAGCCGCGAAACGATGGCATGCCGCTCGGCGCGCCGGAGCTCGTCCGTGAGCACGAGGCGATCAGGCGGAGATTCCACGAGTTGGAGTGTGCCCCATCTGGCGAGGTAACGAGTGAGGCATTCCGCCAACGAGGACGCGTTGTTAAGTTGGGGCACTCTGCGACGATCGAGCGTCTTATCGCTGTGCAGTCCTGCCCCGGCATAGTGCGTGCATCGAGGCTGCCGCCATGTCTCAACCAGCCACCCTCGGGCAGGACACTATGAACCCTTCCAACTCCGCCTTCGGGGACCGCCCGTCGGTCTCCGGCTCGCAGGCCGGAGTTCTCGTCGTCGACGATGATCGTGAGATGTGCGAGCTCGCCCAGGCGAGCTTGTCTCCGCGCGGCTATCCGGTCGTCTGGCGTTCGTCGTCGGAGGAGGCGCTCGCGGAGCTCGACAGTCGCGACATCGCCGTTCTTCTCGCCGACATTCACATGGATGGCATGAACGGTATCGAGCTTTGTCGAGCGGCGCTGGCAAAGCGCCCCGATCTGCTCGTCATCATGATGACCGGCTTCGGAAGCCTCGAGCACGCCGTCGCCGCCATGCGTGCCGGCGCTTACGACTTCATCACCAAGCCGGTTTCGATGGAAGCCTTCGCCCTCGCCGTGGACCGCGCCATGCGCCACCACGCCATGAGCGACGAGCTTCGCCGGCTGCGACGCCGCGTCGACGCGCAGGAACTTCCGAACATGATCGGCTCGAGCGCGTGCATGCGCCGCGTTGCCGACATCGTGAACCAGGTCGCGGAGACGGACACGAACGTCCTCATTACGGGCGAGAGCGGCACCGGCAAAGAGCTCATCGCGCGCGCTCTCCACGAGCGTAGCGGCAGGCGCGGTCCGTTCTTGGCCATCAACTGCGCCGCCGTCCCCGAGAATCTCCTCGAGAGCGAGCTCTTCGGTTACATGAAGGGCGCCTTCACCGACGCGCGCACTTCCCGCACGGGTTTCTTCGTGGAGGCGAATCAGGGCACGCTGTTCCTCGACGAGATCGCAGAAATGCCGCTCGGCATGCAGAGCAAGATCCTTCGAGCGCTGCAGGAACGCACCGTACGCCCGCTCGGCTCGACGCAAGAGATCGGCTTCGACGCGCGCATCATCACCGCGACGAACAAGAACCTCGAGCAGGAGGTCGCCGAGAAGCGTTTCCGCGACGATCTTTACTACCGCGTCAACGTCGTGCGTATCGACGTGCCGCCGCTGCGCGCACGCGGCCACGACGTCCTCGTGCTCGCCCAGCATTTCCTGGAGCGAGCCGCAGCGCGCTCCAGCAAGCCCGTGACGCGCATCGGACGACTCGTGGCCGAGCAGCTCGCGAGCTACGACTGGCCGGGAAACGTGCGCGAGCTCGAGAACTGCATGGAGCGCGCCGTAGCGCTGGCGCGTTTCGACGAGCTCACGACCGAGGATCTTCCCGCGAAGATCCGCGAGTTCCAGTCCACGGAAATCGCCGCTGTCGGCGACGATCCGGATCAGCTGCCTTCGATGGATCTCGTCGAGGAGCGCTATGTCCGGCGCGTGCTCGCGGCCGTCGGCGGGAACAAGACGCTCGCCGCCCGCATTCTCGGCTTCGATCGGCGGACGCTTTACCGCAAGCTTGCTCGCTACAACTGATGGTTGAGTAGGCTCGCGAGATTCTCGGTGGAGAAGGGCTTCACGACGAAGTCGTCGAAGCCCGCCTCGGCCGCGAGCTGGCGAGTGGCGCTGTCGCTGTAGCCCGTGAGCGCGACCAGCCTCATGTTGGCTCCGTTCGGCGTCGCCCGCAGGCGCTTCGCGAAGTCGACGCCGCTCACGTCGGGAAGGCCGATGTCGATGAGAACGACGTCGGGTTGCTCGTCGTGCGCGACGCGTAACGCGTCGCTCGCGTTCGGCGCACCCATTGCCCGATGTCCGAGCATCCCGATGAGCTCGACGAGCATCTCACGCGAGTCGTCGTCATCCTCGACGATCAAGATACGCCGCGCTACCGCGGCCTGTTCGAATTGTTTGCGGGCCGAATCGTTCATCGGACGGACACGGATGGTTCTAGCCTGTCTTCGTGGCTCCCGCCGGGTAAAGAATTCAAGCGCGGGGTGTCGCAGCTTGCCTCGGGTCGCGGCTTGGCGCCACCCAAAACGCGGGAACGTGGATTGCAGCGTGACGAAGCGAAGGAAACACGCCTTCGTGATTAGGACTTGAGAGATGCTCGCCGGCGGCCGGTCAGAAGGTGGGTGCGCCGTCCCCAGCGCACGTAGACACGCCCGTCCCCGTCGCGGAGGAGGACGACTTTCCACAGGCGAAACCAGACCGCGAGCCAGGGCATCGCGCAACACTCTTGCAAGCACCGCACCCTGCGGGAGGTTTTCTCCTTGAGCGCGTCGAGCGACGAACGCCGCGTTCCGGCACACAGCCGCGGGGCACGACGCATCGGCGCGCGACTTTGGCGCGCGACACTCGCGTCGTTCGAACGATTTTCAGACAGCGACGGACCGCGCCTCGCGGCCTCCATGAGCTACTACGCGGTGTTCTCGCTATTCCCGTTGCTCATGGTGCTCGGGGCGCTCGCGGAACACGCCCTGGGCGATTCGCAGGCGCTTCGAAACCGCGTGCTGGCCTGGGCGGCCGGCTCGGGCTCGAACGCAACGCGCAACGCGCTCGAACAAGCACTGGAAAGCGTCGCCGCGCGCGCGCCCAGCCCGGCGGCCGGCGTCGGCATCGGTGTCTTCGCGGCGCTCCTCGGCGCGAGCGGCGTGTTCATCGAGCTCGACACGGCCCTCGGACGAATCTTCCTCGTCCACCCACGAAAACTCAGCTTCTTCGCGTCTCTGCGAGAGCTCGTGCTCGACCGTCTCTGGGGGTTTCTCGTCGTGATCGCGACGAGCGTCGCGCTCCTCGTAACGACGGTGGCGCGCGGCGCCCTGGAGCTCCCGACGAGCATTCCTGGCGCCGCCCTTCTCGGTAGCGTTGCCTCGCTGGCAATCGGCGGCGGCGCCCTCACCGCTGGCATCGCCTGCTGCTATCGGTTGTTGCCCGGACGACGCGTTCCCTGGTCGGCCGCGTGGAAGGGCGCCTTCGTCGCGTCGCTATTGCTCCACGTCCTACGCGAGCCCTTCGCGTGGTTCGTCGTGCACCTCACGTCGTACGCGGCCTACGGCGTGATGGGAGCAGTGCTTGGAATTCTCACCTGGTTTCAGGTGGCCGCTTGTCTCTTGCTCTATGGTGCGTGTGTCAGCGCCGTCACGGCGCCGAAGGCCCCCGAATCTCGAAGCTAGCAATGCGCTGGCCCGAGAACGGAGGGAGCGCGAGTGCTTCTTCGTCCTTCGGCTCCGTCGGTGGCGTGTCTTCGTACGTCGGGTATCGGCCCGGAAAGTCCGGCTCGGGCTCCGGGCCGTGAGGTTCCCGACTGGGGTCCGGCTGATCCGGCTCGACAGGCTGGTCAGGCCTGTCGGGCCGGGGCATGCCGGGTCCCGTCACGAAGGCACCCTGCGTCCCGCGATGAGCGAAATCACGGCGAGCACCAGGAACACGAAGAAGAGGATCTTCGCGATACCGGCCGCGCCCGCTGCGAGGCCACCGAAACCGAGGAACGCCGCGAGAAGTGCAATGACGAAAAATACGGCTGCCCAGTACAACATTTTCTTACTCCTTTTTCTCTTGTCGATTGCTGTCAGTACGATCGATTCGGTTCCAAACGCTCTATCGACGACTGGTCACGAGACACTCTTTGGAAACCCGCTCACTCCGTCGCCGGAGTCGCCGATTTTCCGAACTGCAACGCTTCACAACCGCTCTAAGGTCGAATTAGCAAGAGGGGTGCCACCCAGCGGGGCCCTCACGAGGCGCTGAGCGCGCTCACCGACAGGCGCGCACCGCACGTGGCGAATCGCCCCGAGCGCAGCGAGCAATTCGACCCCGCTCCGCCTTACGTCAATCGGCCGGACATACCGGCGTGTTTTCTGCGAGCCAATCATCCCCGGCGAGTGGAACGATGCTCATCGAGCCGTTGCGGACGGAGAGTCCGACGCTGAACGCCCCGCTCTTCACGACGAACGCACCCTTCGGAGGTGAGCACACCTTGAGTCGTCCCATCGCACGAAAGGCCCCGCTCTTCGCGCGGTCGAGCCGGAGATCGAACGCGCCATTTTCGTAAGCGAACCGCGCGGACGCGTCGACGGGCGCGTCCGGCCAGAGGCTCACGAGCATCGAC
>DASUTR010000384.1:0-2293 GCA_036374535.1 Polyangiaceae bacterium | reverse complement strand
GACCAACTGAATAGCGCCGACCCCGGCCCTCCCCTCGTTTCTATTCAGCGTGACACGGGGGACCGAAGCGAAAGGCGTCCATCGCGAGGTGGAAGCGTTCGCCGGAGACGTAGAGTCCGAAGACCTCGAACGGCTCCCGTGGCGTGAGCGTCACGCAGCGCGTCTGCCATTCGTTCGCGACGGCGAGGGCGGCGAGGTCCACCGTGGCGAGCGGCTCGTCGCTCGCACAGCCGCTCGGCGGGCCTAGCGTGTCGATTTGAACGATGCCGGACGGGGTTTCATCGTCGAGGCTCAGGGCGTCGAAGTAGAGATGCGCGGGCTCCGCGGGCACCGGAGCGTCGAGCCAGAAGCCGAACTGAGCGTCGTCGCCTTCGGTGCCGCAGGGGAACACGCAGCCCAAGTCGGAGTCGAACGTCAGGTACGAACTGCCCGCCGACGCGGCCGGATCGTCGCGCACGAGGGCGACGCCCGGATGCGTCGTGTGACAGAGATCCCAGCCAAAGCCGAGATTCTGTTCAATCGAGCCGCCCGAGATCCGTCCGTCTCCGTCGGGAGGCACGTCCGAACGATCCGGGACATAGCTCCCGGCACTGCCCCCGCCGCCCGCAACGCTTCCGCCGCCGGTCCCAGCGTATCCCCCACTTCCGCCGTTCGTGCCGCTCCCGGCGTTGCCGGCACTGCCGCCGTTCGTGCCGCTCCCGGCACTGCCGCCGGTGGCGCCGCTCCCCGAGCTCCCGCCCTCTCCGTCACCGCGGTGTGAAGTGCCGGACCGCTTCGATTCGCCCGAACAAGCAACGCTCGCGACGGCCGCGATCACCACCCAAAGACTCGCCGACCCACACGCCATGGCGTATCGTACCATGACGGTTCCCGAGTGCGCTGCTCCTCCGAAGGACGCGCGCGGTCGGCATGCGCCGCGACGAGAGCAGGCGGAATGAACGTGAAGCCCAAAAATCCCGTCGTAGTGCCTCCCGTCCCGAGATAATAAGCGTGAGGGCCGCCCATGCACGTCGCATCGCTTCACCGCTATCCGGTCAAGTCGTGTCGCGGCGAGGCGGTCGCCGAGCTCGCGCTGGATCGGCACGGCCCGATCGGCGACCGGTGCTTCATGATCATCGACGCTGAGGGGCGCTTCGTCACCCAGCGTGAACACCACCGGCTCGCGCTCGTGACCCCCGAAGTAGGGGCGAGAACGTTGTCGCTGACGGCTCCTGGAATGTCCCGGCTGGAAATCCCGCTGGACGCGGCGCGGCCGTCGCGCGACTTCACGGTCTGGCGGTTCTCGGGTGCCGGAGCCGATCTCGGGCTCGAGGCGGAGGCGTGGCTCACCGCGCTCCTCCAGTCGCCGGTCCGGCTGGTCGAGTGGCGTGACGCCGAGTTCCGCGCGGCAAACCCCGCGCATGCGCCCGAGGGCAGCTCCGCGGGCCGCTTCACCGACGGCTATCCCGTGCTGCTCGCGACAGAGGCGTCCCTCGCCGACCTGAACCGGCGCATGGCGAAACCCCTGCCGATGACGCGCTTCCGTCCCAACGTCGTCGTCGCAGGCGCGGAGCCCTGGGCGGAGGACGGCTGGAGGGCCCTGCGCATCGGCGGGGTCGAGCTCCGCGTCGCCAAGCCGTGCGAGCGATGTGTGATCACCACGATCGACCAAGAGACGGGCGTGGCGAGCAAGGAGCCCCTGGCAACGCTCGCGACCTTCCGCAAGCGCGACGGGGCCGTGCACTTCGCGGTGAACCTCGTACACGTCGCGCCGGGGACGCTCAGGGCCGGCGATCCCGTGGAGGTCCTGGGCTGACGAAACGCGCCAGCGTTAGCCGAGCTCGGGCGCGAGCTCTTCGAGCCAGAGATCGAGGTATTCGCGGCTGATGGCGGACGCGTGCGGCATCAGCGCGAGGTTCTTCGTCGTCCAGAGCGCCGAATCGGACGGAAGCGGCTCCCGCTCGAACACGTCGAGAAACGCGTGCGCGAGCTCACCCCGTTCGAGCGCGCTCACCAGCGCTCTCTCGTCGAGGGCATTGCCGCGACCGATATTGTAGATGCCCGCGCTCGGGCGCAAGAGCGCGAGCTCCGGCGCACCGATCAGGTGATCGGTGCCGGTGTCGCCCGGCAGCGTGAGAACGAGGTGATCGGCCTCGCGTAGCTGCTCGTGCAGGTGCTCGATGCCCAGAACGGCGTCCGCGGGTGCCGGATCTCCATCGGGGCGTCGTTTCAGTCCGACGACGCTCATTCCGAGAGCCTTGAGCAAGCGCGCACATTCGCGACCGAGCGGTCCGTAGCCGACAATCAGCGCACG
>DASUTR010000383.1:0-7901 GCA_036374535.1 Polyangiaceae bacterium | reverse complement strand
CCGCGGGAAGGTCGATATCGAGTGCCCGCGCCGGGGCCGGCGGGCGCCGCGCGTCGCGTCACGGGTGCGGGAAGATCGGCGTCGTCGCGCTGGGGCGCCGGTGCCGCAGCGGGGACGGCCGGGGCGCCTGCAGGCACCGCGGGCTTCGGGCGTGTCGGCACGGGAGGCGGACCCTTCGGTCTTCCGACGGCGGGGAGGTCTGCGCCCGCGTACGGGTCGGCTGCCGGCGCAGCGACGCGCTGGGGCGGTGGCTCTGGTGGCTGCGGACGCTCGGCCGGAGCCGGACGCTGCGGAACGGGCGGCGGTTGTTTCGGTGCGCCGAGCGGCGGCAAACCGAGCGCGGACGGCGCGACCCCGACGATCGTTCTCGCGGCGGGATTCTGACGCGCCGGAACGCGCGGCGCTCCGCCCGCCGCCGTTTGCGAGGCGCTCTCTCCGAGCACCGGGCTCGGCCCCGTGCGGCGTCCATCGTCGGGTGGCTCGACCTGGAACGACGTGCCGCACTTCGGGCAGCGCATCTTCAGACCGGACGACGGGACGCGGCGCTCGTCGACCTGATACGGCGCCTTGCACCCCGGGCACTCGACCTTGAACATCGCTCGAGGCCATCTAGTTACACCGTCGGGCTCGGCGCGCCTAGCCGATCATGCTAGGGCGCACCCGCGATGCAGCGAAATTCGCAGGCTCTGCTCGGCCTTCTCTTTCTCGTGGCCGTGGCCGTCGTTCTCATTTTGACGCGGCAATCGCGCGTCGCGAGCCGCGCACCGGTCGCCTCGGCCAGTAGCTCCGCTTTGCCGGCGCCGAGTAGCTCGGCTCCTGCGCCGATCGGGTCGGTCGAAAGCGTCGTCGAAACGGCGCTCTCGCCGGAGGAGGCAACGGGTGAGGGGTTCGACGTCTTGCCCGACGGAAGAAAAGCTCCTCCACTTCCCGACACGGCGCCCCAGAGCGTGACGTTCGGAGTGGTTCAATTCGCCTACGACGGCGCACAGTTCGCGCAAAAAGGTGCCCGAACGAAAGAGCAGGCTCGCCAGAAGGCCCAAAGCACCTTGGAGCTCGCCCAAAAGGACTTCGAAGCCGCGGTCCAGAAGGGAGATCGCGGATCCCGGGCGAACGCCGGCCGCATGCCTCGTGGCATTCTCGAGCCCGCCGTCGAGTACGTGCTCTTTACGCTGCCCAAGGCGACGGTCTCGGCCGAGCTTATAGAGACGCCGCGCGGCTTCTGGATCGTTCGGCGAATCGACTGAACGGGACCGGCGAGAGGCTAAGCGGCCGGAAACGTCCGATCGCGGCGTCGATTGAGCGGTTCCCAGGCGGGCCGCGGCGGGACTATCCTCGGCGTCCAAGCTCCCGCGGGCTTGCCTCTTCCGATGACGAGCACTGCAAAGATCGGCGCGGAGCCCGTGAAGCAGGCGCACGATGCGGCGCTCGTGCCCGTCACCATCCAAAAACTGCGCGCCGAGCAGACCGCGAGTGATTCGCCCTCGCGCGAGGCGTCGCTCCTCCACGAGATCGGCGTGCTCGAGGAGGCCACCGGAGACGGCATCGCCGCGGCGCGAGACCAGCTCGCCGCGGTCAATGCCGAGCCCGAGTTCACCGAGCCGCTCGAACGGTTGATCGCCATCATCGAGCGGCACCAGTCGTACAAGAATCTCGGCAAGCTCCTCGAGCGCCTTTCGCAGGTGGCCCTCACCTCGAACGAGCGGGCCCGCGCGCTCATCGAGCGAGCTTTCTTCCTCGCGGACCACGAGAACGATGCGGCCGGCGCGCGCGTCCTCGCGGAGGAGGCTGCGGAAGCCGCGCCGGACGACGTCACGAACTTCCTCGTGCTCGAACTGTTCGCCGCGAAGACGGGCGAGCCCGAGCTGCGGCAACGCGCGCTCGCTCGCCGCGCGGCCCTCGCCACGAGCCCCGTCTGGAAGACGCTCTTGTTGCTCGATCTCGCCGACCTTCGCGCCGGCTCCGGAGATGCGGCGGGCGCGAAAGCCGCGCTCGAGGAAGCGCTCGGCCTGGAAAGCTCGGTTCGCTTCCTCGCGCTCCGTCGAGCGGAGCGGCTTTATCGTGAAAACGACGAGGCGAAGCTCGAGGCCAACGTTCTCGAAACTCAAGCCGGGCTCGTCCTCGCGGCGATCGGCGATCCGGCGCTGGGCGACGCCGCCGGGGTCCCCGTGGGCCGGCGCTCGCCCGCGCACGCGGCCGACGCCTGGCTGCGTGCCGCCGAAGCGCAGCGTCGAGCCGGCGACGCCGCTCAGGCCACCCTGCTGCTCGACCGCGCGCTCGAGCAGCTTCCCGGCGACCCTTCGCTCACGCACGCACGACTGACCGCCGCCGAGGCGGCGGGCGATTCCGAGGCGGCAGCGCGGCTCGCGCGGAGCGAGCTCGAATCCGGAGCCAAGGGCGAGCTCGCGGCCGCGCTTTGGCTCCGTGTCGCCGAGGCGGCCGCGAGCGAGTCGAACGCCGAGAAAGCGCTCGAAGCAGTTCGCCGAGCCCTCGCCGAGGATCCGCAGAGCATTCCGGCACGCGCGCTCGAGCTCGATCTGCTCGGTAGCTCGGGGGACGGCGCGGCGCTCGCGACCGCCGTGGAATCGACCGCCGAGCGTGTGACGACGGAACGCGCGCGCGCCGCGCTCTACCTCGTCGCGGCCGATACGTGGGCGCGCCTCGCGAAAGATGCGAGCGGCGCGCGCGCCGCCCTGTCGCAGGCGGCGGCGTGCGGCGCCGTACCGGCCGCGGTCGCCCGCGTCGGGCGCCTGCTCGCCGGGAGCATCGAGGACCAGGCCTGGTACGAGGAATCGACGCGGCGGGTGATCGGCCAGGGCGCCCTCGCGGAGGAACAGGCAAGTCTATGGTTCGAGATCGGGCGGGCCCGCGCGCTTCGCGGTGAGCGCTCGGGGGCGATGCAGGCGTTCGAGGCGATTGCGGCGGCTCCCGGCGGGAGCTGGCTCGGTCACTGGCTCGCGGCCTACGCGCTCGACGTGCTGCCGCAGAATGCCCTCGCGACGGAGCCCCCTCCGGCAGAAGCGCCGAAGAAGCCCTGGGAAACCCTGATCGCGCTCTCGCGCGAAGAGCCTGCGCCGGCGGTGGCGCGCGCCGAGCGACTGGTCGCGGCGCTGCGGGCGCTGGCGCGCACGGACCTGCCGGCCGCGCTCGAGCTCCTCGACGGTCTGTCGAAGGACGACGATACGGATCCCGTCGTCGCCGTCGCGCTCGCCGCCCTCCGCGCGCAGGGCGGAAAGCACGAGCAAGCCGCCTCCGCGCTGCTTTCCTGCGCGGCCGGCGCCGAGGACGAGAAGATTGCCGCCGCGCTCAGGCTCGAAGCCGGGCTCGTGCTCTGGCGCGCGGGCGAGCGCAGCCAGGCGGTCGATGCATTCGAGCGTGCCGCCGAGAAGAGCGACGCAGCAGCGGGCCTGCTTTCATGGGCGCTTCGCGCAGCGCTCCCGGACGATCTTTCGGCGCGCCGGCGCGCGCTCGATAACTCGGGTGACGCCGACGAGCAGGTCGCCGAGCTCGAACGCTTCACGCTCGAGCTCGGTGCGGACCAGCCGGGAGACGCGGCCGCACGGGCGCTCTCGGGAGCCGTCGACTCGACCACGGGGCCCGGCCTCGCGAAGAGCCTGGCGCGAGCGCTCTTCTCGGGCACGAGCCCCGACGAGCGTGGCCTCGCGCTCGACGCGCTCGCCGAGCGCAGTCAGGCCGCGGCGGCGTTCGCGCGCGGCGCAGCGTTCGAGCTCGAGCTCGCCCGGGCGCGTTCCGGAACGCTCGACTCGGCGGCGCTCGAGGCGACGGCCGCGCGCTGGGCGGAAGCCGACGGGCGCGCGGCGCCGGCGCTCGAATGGCTCGCCGCTGCCGTGAAACACGGCGACGTCGCGGCGGAAGTGAGCGCTCGGCGCGCTCTCGCCGAACGCCTCGGCGGTGACGCCGGCGCGGTCGTGGGAGCGAACGCGAGCCTCATCGCATGGCTCACGGGTCTCGAAGAGCCGCCGCCACTCGAGAGCGAAAACGTGGCGGCCGTGCTCGTGAACGTCGAGCTCGCGCCTCCCGGCTCCGACCCGCGGCGCCGCAGCGCCGCGCTCACGCGAGCGGCCGACGCTCTCGGCGAGGAGTCGCTCACCGTGACGCGCACGCTCGCGGGGTACAATCAGCTCGCCGCCGGCGATTCGGAGGCGGCGCTCGCCACGTTCCGCAGCGTCGTCGAAGCTCTGCCCGGCGAGCTCATCGGCTGGGAGGGCCTGCGCGCTGCAGCGGAAACCCTCGGCCGTCGCGACGTGGTTGCGGAAGCCTCGGCGGCGCTCGGCGACGCGGTCGACGATCCGGCAGCGGGCGCCGAGCTGTGGGAAACCGCCGCCACGATCCTGTTCGACGAGCTCGGTGACAAGGAGCGGGGCGAGTTCGCGCTCGGGCGTGCCGTCGAGCGCGACGTGCGCCGGTTCGCGCCGTTCGATCGACTGTTTCGAATCGTCCGCGAGCGCAAGGACAACCCGCGGCTGCTCGATCTCATCACGCGCCGTCTCGACGTCGCCGACGATCCGCAGGAAATCGTCAAGCTTTTCTGGGAGCGCGCGCGCGTGCTGCGCGGCAGCGGCGACCGCGAGGGAGCGCTCTCGGCACTCGAGAACGTGCGGATGCTCGAACCCGAGCACGTGGGAGCGCTCGCACTTTCCGGCGAGATCTACCTGACGCTGCAACGCTTCGCCGAGGCGGCCGAGCAACTCGGACGGCTTTCGTCGCTTTCGGCCGCGCCCAAACAGCAGCGCTTGATGAGCGGCATCGCCGCGGTCGACATCTACGAAGGTAAGCTCAACGATCCCAAGCAGGCGCTCGCCGTACTGACCAGCCTGCACGAGTCCGGCCTCGGGACGCTGCAGGTGCGCGAGCGCATGGCGCGCGCCGCGGCCAAGACCGGTGCGTGGCAGCGTGCCGCCGCGACCTTCGAGCTCGTGATGAACGAGCGCGACTCGAGCTCCGGTCGAGCCGAAGCCGCGCGGCTCGCGATGGCGATCCGCCGTGACCGCCTGAGCGATCCGAAGTCCGCGAAGGACGCCGTACAAAAGCTGCTCGCCGAGGTGCCCGGCGACGGGGAAGCGCTCGACCTCGTGCTCGAGGGAGTATTCGACCCGACCGTCTCGCGACCGCTGCTCGAGCGGGGCAAGGACGCTCTGCAGCGAGCGCTCGCGGCCGAGCCGTTCGACGTGAACGGCGTCGAGCGCTTGTCGCGCATCGCCAAGGGCCTCGCCGACGCGCGGCTGCGCCAAGCGAGCCTCGGCGCGCTCGCGGCGCTCGGAATCGACCCGCAGACTCTCGACGCCGAGCTCGCCGAGCTCGATCGTCGCGTTGCACGAGTACCGAGCATCGCGATCGACGAGGCGTCGCTTCCCGAGCTCGCCGACCCGGACGACGGCGGACCGATCGCGGCGCTCATGCGCACGCTCGGAACCACGATTGCCGCGGCGATCGGACCGAGCCTCCAGGCGTTCGGCGTGACGAAGAAAGAGCGCGTGGATCCGCGCGCTGGCGTCCCACTGCGCAACGAAGTCGTCGCCTGGGCTGGCGCGCTCGGTATCGGTGAAATCGACGTGTACGTCGGCGGCAAGAACCCGCGCGGCGTCTACGGCGTCGCCACCGAAACGCCGAGCATCGTGATCGGCGCCGCCGTCACGGCGCCGCTTTCGCCGCTCGCGCGTCAGGCCGTCGCTCGCGAGCTCTTCGCTCTGCAGCGCGGAACCACCGTGCTCGGGCACCGCGAGCCGACGGACGTCGCGGCGCTCGTCGTGGCCGCGTGCAAGATCGCCGGGGTCGAGGTGGATGTGACACCGTTCGCGATGCTCGCGGAGTTCCAGCGGCTGCTTTCGAACGAAATGCCGCGCCGCGTGAAAAAGAGCCTACCGGAGCTCGCCGCCGCGATCGCGCATTCTCATCGCGATCCCCTGCTCTGGTACCGTGCGGCCACGTCGAGCCTCGATCGGATGGCGGCGATCGCCGCGGGCGACGTTTCCTGGGTGCTCGCCGGCGACGCAGCAGGGCGCGGGCGACCGGCGGCTTCGGCCGAAGGGCAAGAACGCGCGCGGCGCGTGCTCTCCTTCGTGCTTTCGCCGTCGTACCTCGCACTGCGCGAGAAGCTCGGAATGGGGGTGCGATGAGCGACGAGAACGATCACGGCAGTCGTCCTCCCCGCGGCCCGGGGTCGGGCGCGAGCGGCACTGCGGGCAGCATCGGAAAAGCGCTCGGAGGCGATCTCGATTTCGAGCCCGATCTGTTGCTCGACGCGCTGACCGAAGAAGAAGCGCGGCCGACGCGGCGTCCTCCCGAACCCGGCGACGAACCCGAGCCCAAGCTCCGGCCCGATCAGCCGACCATGGTGGACCCCGGCGAGCTCGAGGGTGATCGCCCGAGCTTCGCCGAAGAGGAGGTCACGATCGTCGGCCAGCGCGATTTCTTCGAAAGCACGCTCGGCAAACCGGGCTCACCGATCATCCCGCCGAAGCCGTACGAGGGCACCGGGAGCTCGGCGCCGACGCCGCTCGTTCAGCCTCCGAAGGGCGCCCCGCCGTCCGCCGCGCGCCCGGCGCCGCCGCTGCGTCCGCCGCCGACCGTGCCGCGGCCGCTCGGCGGTTCGCCCTCGCTCGGTCAGAAACCGCAGATCCCCGGTATCCCGCGCCCCGGGCAGACCGCGGGAGCCGGCCCCGCGCCGCCCCCCGCCTTCTCACGAAAGCCCTCACCGCCTCCGACCGCTCCGCCTCCGCGTTCCGAGATGCCGACGCTCTCGGCGGCGACGACCGCCCCGCCGCCGACCATTCCCGTTCTCCTACCCGCGCCGCATGCGGCGAAGTCGGCCGAGGAATCCTCCCCGTCACCGAGCTCCGCGAGGGCCGCGCCACCGCCGGACGTGGCCACGAGCTCGACCCCCCCGGAAGGCGAAGCACGAACGTCCCTCACGCCCGAAGAGATTACGGCGCTCGAGGAGCTCGACCAACTCGAGAGTCTCCCGCCCGCGCCGCAAAAGAGCGCTCCTCCCTCGGGAGCGGCGTCGCGAGCGGTGTACATGTCCGATCGCCCGCGCATGAGCTCTTTGCCGCCGCGCGCGAGCCAGCCGCCTCCGCTCGCGGCGCCGGGGCAACCGGACGAGTGGACGACCCGCGCCGAATGGCTCGAAACCGAGGCCAGGCGGATCCCGGATCCCCAAGCGCGCTCGCGTGCCCTCATCGTGGCGAGCGAGCTCTGGGCGATCGCCGGCGACATGGAACGCGCGCGCCGCGCCGCTCAAGACGGCAATACCGCGGGCCGAGCGGCCGTCGCCGGCCGACAGCTCCGATCCATCGCGGCAGCGAGCGGCGATTGGAAGACCGTGGCGAGCACGCTCGAAATCGAACTTCGCGGCGCGTCGACCTCCGAAGCACGAGCGCACGCCGCGCTCCTGGACGCCGAGGTGTATCGCCTTTGCCTCGGCGACGACGAATCGGCGAAGAACAAGATCGAGCTCGCCATCGGCGCCAAGGCGGACGACCCGCGGCCCCACTTGGAAATCGTCGTCGCGGCCCTGAAGGCGTTCGATGAGCCCGCGCTCGAGCTGCCGGAGACACCCGACCTCGGCGCGCTCTCGCGCGCGCTCGAGCCGATCGTCGCGATGCGCGGCGACGGCGCCGCGGGAACCGATCCCCTCTCGGCGTTCGGCGTCGCCCGGCGTGCCATCGCGCGCGGCGATCGGGCGGCCGCGGCAGCCGCGATCGCCCGCATCGGCGGCGTCGAAGGGTTGAAAGACGCAGCGGCGTGGTTGTCCGCGGCGCTACTCGCTCACGACGCCGGAACCCGCGAAGAGTCGGCGGCCGAGCTCAAAGGCTTGATCGCCGGGGACGATGCGCGCGCCGCGCGCCGCACGCTCGCTGCACGCGCCTTGGAGCTCGGCGACC
>DASUTR010000382.1:0-2695 GCA_036374535.1 Polyangiaceae bacterium | reverse complement strand
CGGATGCGCGTTCGCCGTGCCTCCGACCTCTAACTTTCGCTTCATGCCCGAGCTACGGCGGCTCCCCTTCGGCTGGTCGCTTTTGTTCGCGAGCCACACCGCGTTCGCGCGCGTCGGCGCGCCGTAGTATAGTGTTCGACGGTTCCGGGTGATGGTGCGGTTACGGGTTTCCGTCGGTCGACGAACGTGGATGCGACGCTCCTCGCAATGGCGCGCCCTCGTCCCGTTTCTCGTCGGCGCGACCGTGGCAACGATCGTCGGTTGCGCGGACGAGGACGGCCCAGGCGGTTCGGCCGGGACGGGTGGCAGCGCGAGCGGCTCGGGCGCAACGGCAGGAAGCGGCGCAACGGCAGCAAGCGGCGGAACGGAATCGCTCGGAGGCACGAGCGCGCGCCCCGGCGGAAGCGGTGGAACGGAATCGCTCGGAGGCACGAGCGGCGCCGGCGCGGGTCGCGGTGGGAATGCAGGCGCTGCGGGCGTCGCGACAGCGGGCAGGGGAGGTGCGTCGGGCGAGGCCGGACTCGGCGGAAGCGCGAACCCCGGCGCGGGGGCGGGAGGAACGACGCCGTCGTCGTCGCTCACGATGAACGACGTAACGGTCCTCGCGCCGCTGCCGGCATCGAGCGCGACACCGGTCCTTCTGCGGGGAGGCGATGTCGCCGACGACGAAATGGCGTTCGTCCCGCGCGAGCTCTTCGAGCGGCTTGCGGCGGACGGGGAGCGCACTCCGCTGCTCGGTGCGGAAACGCACGGCCGCCTGCACCTCGTGGCCGTGCGCTTCGATCTCTGCGATCGTCCTCTGCCCGGAGCGTGCCCGACGACGGATGACGCGCGCCTGCGTCTGGTATTTCAGCCCATCTTTGCCGACGGAAGCGCCGAGGACGTCGGTTTTCACGCGTTCTATGCGATTCGAAACGACGAGATCGCAGGCGCAGTCGGGGCGTTGCGCGAGCTTGCTCGAACGGCAGCACCACAATCCGGCCCACTCGTCGTCAGCCCCGCGCTCAGCGCAACCGACTCCGGGCCCTACGTTACCGGGTTACGCGCCTTCGTGAAGCGATACGGCGGCGCGTCTCGGCTCGTCCGTCTCACCATGAATGCGCAGCCTCAGGTCAGCGCCCAGATTCGCTGGGTGCTTCGGGGCGTCGAGAAGAAGGGGGACGCATTCGCGGACATCACGATGATCGGTTCCACGGAAGTTTCCGAATCGGTCGCTCTCTCCGGCGATGCTAGCTACGACGTCGCGCCGGTTACCGACACCCCGGCAGGTCTTTTCGTGGCCCTGACGGGCGCGCGTTTCTTCGCCGCGGACACGGCGGCGCAGGGCGACGCGCTCGCCGCGCTCGCCGCCGTCGACAATCCGATGAGCCACACGGCCGAGACGGTGGCGTGCGTCGCGTGTCACGTCTCCACCGTCGTCACGAGGTCGCGCACCACCGGGGCGGGGGTCGACCCACTCTCGATACCGGGCCGCTACACGTCGCCGTTCGATCTCTCGACCTCCGGAGGCAAATCCGTCGAAACCCCGAATACGCTCCGAGCGCTCGGCTACTTCGGAAGAAAACCGATGATTTCGCAGCGTGTGGTCAACGAGACGGCGCAGGTTCTCAGCGAAATCGCGCAGCGTTTTCCATAGGCGTCGAGCTCTGGCACACGGTGGCACAGGTGGCTTCTGCCGACCTCGGTGAAATACCGGGAAATTTGCGAATGCTCGGTTGGCTCGTATGTTGCTTGGAGGTTCGCGATGCCGCGCGCGTCTTTTGGTGGTGAGCCTTCGACCGGATCGGGTCCGAATCCGCTCGGGCTCGAGGGACGGAGAGCCCTCATCGATGCGGACCGTCCGCGAAGCTTGAAGCTCGCGCCGACCGCCGAGCCCGCACGACGAAAGCTGCCGCTCGCGTCCGAGGCGCGAGCCGTCGACAAGGTGCGGCCCATCTACTGCGTGTGGGAGCTGACGCTCGCCTGCGATCTCGCGTGCCGGCATTGCGGGTCGCGCGCTGGAAAGGCGCGGCCCGACGAGCTCGGCACGGACGAATGCCTCGATCTGGTGCGCCAGCTCGCCGAGCTCGGGGTGAAAGAAGTCTCGCTCATCGGCGGCGAAGCGTACCTGCGCGACGATTGGGTGCGGGTCATCGAGGCGATCACGCGCTACGGCATGCAGCCGAACCTGACGACCGGCGGCCGCGGGATGACGCGCGAGCGCGCGCGCGACGCGTTCGCGGCGGGGCTGCGCGGTGCGTCGGTGTCGCTCGACGGGCTCGAGAGCGCCCACGATCGACTGCGCGGGGTGCCGGGCTCCTTCCGCGCGGCGCTCGATGCGATGGACAATCTGCGCGCCGCCGGCGTCCGCGTCGCCAACAACACGCAGATCAATCGGTTGACTCTGCCCGATTTGCCCGAACTTCTCGAGCTGATGCTCGAGCATGGCTCCGAGGCCTGGCAGCTCCAGCTCACGGTCCCGATGGGACGCGCGGTCGACGAGCCGGACGTTTTGCTTCAGCCGTATGATTTGCTCGAGCTCTTTCCGCTCTTGCCGAAGCTCAAGGAGCGTGCCGATCGAGCGGGGCTCTTCATCTGGCGCGGCAATAGCCTCGGCTACTTCGGGCCCTACGAATCGGTGATCACGAGCTGGATGCCGGACCAGCACGCGCGCGGTTGCGGCGCCGGACAGACGATCATGGGCATCGAGGCGGAC
>DASUTR010000381.1:0-5193 GCA_036374535.1 Polyangiaceae bacterium | reverse complement strand
GACGAAGAAGCCGTTCACCGTGACGATGCTCGACACGGGCCGTCTGCATCCGGAGACTTATCGCTTCATCGACAAGGTGCGCGCGCACTACGGCGTCGCCATTCGCATCGTCTCGCCCGATCGCGTCGCGCTCGAAGAGCTCGTCCGGAAGAAGGGACTCTTCAGTTTCTACGAAGACGGCCACGGCGAATGCTGCGGCATCCGCAAGGTCGAGCCGCTCGGGCGCGCCCTCGGCGCGATGCGCGGCTGGATCACGGGCCAGCGTCGCGATCAGAGTCCGACGCGCACCGACGTGCGCCACTTCGAGCTCGATCGCGCGCACGCAGGGGCCCAAGGCCCCCTCATCAAGCTGAATCCGCTCGCGGCGTGGTCGCTCGCCGACACCTGGGCGTTCCTCCGCGACCGCGGTGTTCCGACGAACGAGCTTCACGACAAGGGTTACGTTTCGGTCGGCTGCGAGCCGTGTACGCGCGCGCTCCGCCCCGGCGAGCACGAACGCGCCGCGCGCTGGTGGTGGGAGGAATCCACGAAGCGCGAGTGCGGGCTGCATACCAAGCGCTAGCGAGCGTGCGTTCGGAGATGGACGCTCGCGACCACCTCCGAGTTTTCCGCGAGGGTCCTGGGAAGGAAACGGCGAAAGCGACCGTAGATCGGGCAAATGAGCCGATTGGTCCTGCTTTCGCTGCTGGCGGCCGGCTGTGCCTCGGCGCCGCCGCCCGAACCTCGGGTGGTCGAGCGCGTCGTCTACGTGAGCGCGCCATGCCCGACTCCCGTGATCGTCGAGCACCAGGGCCACCGAGCGGAACCCCACGCCAAGCCCAAGGCCGCGCCACGGCGGCATCCGAACGCGTGGTGGCCGTCCAAGGCGGCGAAGCGTCACGAAAAGCGCGAGAAGCTCGCCAAACGCTGCGACAAGAAGCCGACGCCCGAGGCGCGCGAGCGCTGCCGCCGCGACGTTGCGCGGCGCTAGCGTCGCGGTTCGTTCAATCGTGGTCGGTCAGCCGCCGCACGAGCTCGAAGTCGAGCCCGCGGCCGGCGGAGAAGGCGCGCCGGAGCTCTTCGACGCGTCCGAGCGACAGGGGGCGGTCGCAGGCGTGAAACGCTTCGGCGAGGAGGCGCTTCTCGGCGCGCGTGAGCTTGCCGTCGAGCACGGCCGCGATGACGAGAAGGCGAAGCACGAGGCGCTTGTCGCCCGGGTCGAGCGCGCCGAGCTCGGCGACGAAGCGGGTCGAATCGTCCACTTCGTCCACATCGACGGGACCCAGGCGATCGGCGAGCACGCGCAGCACGGCGAGGTGGTTCGGGTGAAAATCCTGAGTGCGCACGACGGCGGCCGCGACCGAGCGGAACGCGGCAGCTCGGCCGGCCGGGCTCGGTACCCAGTCCGCGAGCGCAAATCCGACGAGCTCGAGCGCGGCCGAGGGCCCCATCGTCCTGAGCCGCGCTTCGCGCACCACCATGAAGCAGACGACGGCGTTCCAAATCGCCGTCACCGGAATGGTGATGAGCTCGAAAATCCAGCGCCCCATGACCCGCCCGAGCAAGCCGCGCAGCACGACCTTGATGAGAAAGGTCGTGAGCGCGATCTTCGCTTTGTAAAGCAACGCGGCGAGCGCGAAGCGCCAGCGCACCGCCTCGCGCCGGGGGTCGACGCCGAACACGCGGTGCGGCGGGTTCGGAAGCTCGAGCGCCGCGCGCGTCAGCGCGAGCGCCACGTCGCGGCGTTCCCCGCCGAGCTCGCTCTCGGAGAGCTTGAGTCCGGCGGCGCTCGCCATGGCGTGCACGGAACGCAGGGCGTCCCAATAGAGAAACCCGATTTCGAAGATCGACGCGACGGTCGTCGCCGCGATGACGAGCGTCCAGAAGCGCACGGCGTCCGCCGTCGAGTGCGCCGAGCCGTCGTCGGCGATGTAGCGATGTTGTGCCCAGATCGCGACGGCCGCGCTGGCCGCGCCCGAGAGCGCCCCGGCGGCCGCGGCGCGCAGCACCGCGAGTCGCTCGATACGCCGGAGCTCGCGCAGCTCGTCGGCGTTCAGGACGTGGACGGGATCGTCCTCGCCGGCGACCGCTGCCCGCGCCGGAGCACGGCGCAACACGGCGAGCCCGAAGCGCTCGAAGAGAGCGAGCTCGGGTTCCGGCGCCGCAGACACGTGACGGAGCATACGACGGCGTCGCCGAAACCTGGTACCGTCCGGCCGCCATGAAGACGCCCACGCTGCCGCCCTTCGTCGCCGGATGCTTCTTGCTCGCGCTCCTCGGTGCCTGCGAAGAAACGAAAAAACCCGAGGCCGAGCCCCAGGCGACGGCCGCCGCGACGCCCGCGCCCACACAGACTCCGGCGCCAGCACCGACGCCGGCCGAGGAGGCCAAGCCCGCGCGTCCGAAGAAGAAGCTCGCGGACTGTCCGGCCGGCAACGACGTGACGATCGAAGACAAGGCCGTCGAAGCTCAGGTCCGTCTCAAGCTCGACAAGGCGAGCGGCGCCATCACGAAGGCGGATCTGAAGCGTCTGAAGTCGCTGAACCTCTCTCAGGCCAAGCTCGACGAGCTCGATCCGTGCCTGTTCGCGCCGATGACGTCGTTGAAGGAGCTTTTCCTGGGCCAGGGCGAGTACGACGACCTCTCGCCGATCGCCGGAGCCACCCAGCTCGAGAGCCTGCGTGCGTCGATCAACAAGGTGAAGGATCTCACGCCGCTCGAGAAGCTCACGAAGCTCGATCGGCTCGACCTCGGTCGTACCCTCGTGAAAGATCTGAAGCCTCTCGAAAAGCTCACGTTGCTCACGGAGCTTCAGCTCGACGGCACCGAGATCGAAGACATCACGCCGCTCGCCAAGCTCGAAAAGCTCGAGGTCCTCAGCATCAAGAACACGAAGGTGAAGGACGGTTCGCCCCTCAAGGCACTGAAGAAGCTGAAGACGCTCTACATCGGCGGCACGCCGCTCGACGAAGATCCCATGAGCATCGGTCCGGTCCGCGCGAACGGCACCAAGGTCATCGCGAACTGAAGCCGAGCTCTTACGACGGGAGCGCCGCCGCGGTGAAACCGCGGGTCAGGTGAGGAGCAGGATGATGATGACGCCGAGCAGAATGATGATCGCGGCGGTCGCCGTGATGACGACGACGGGTTCGCCGCCCCGGAACTTCTCTGCTTTCTTCGACGCTTTCGCGCGTTCTGCGTAACGCTGCTCGTCTGCGGACGACCCGCGCTGGGCGCGCTGGGGCTGCGCGCGTTGAGGCTGTGCGACGCGCGGCGACTGCTGCGTCTCGGCCGTGGGAGCGGGCGCGGGACGGGGGTTCATCTCGTTGACGCGCGCGGTGGCCGGAGCAGCGAGAGCGACGAAAGCGAACACCAGGGTGGCAAAGCGTCTCAGGTTCATGCGGAACCGCTAGTGCAATGCACGTGCCTACTCTTTGCTCGCAACCTTCGGGTCGTCGGACGGCAAAAACGCCACGATCGTGACGCCGCCGCTGCGCGCCCATTCTTCGGCGAATCCGAGCACGCTGTTCACCTGCCAGCCCTGGCCCGGGTCGAGCGTGAGGACCTGCTTCTTGTTGGGCTCGTAGCCGACGACGACCTCGTAGTGCGCGAGCGCTTTGCCGGAAACGACCTTCTTGCCGACACCGACGATCACGGGGCGGCCGCGCTCGAGCTCGTGGAGAACGTCGTCCATCGTTCCGAAGAAGACGAACGCGCGGAGCCCTTTTTCGCGTGCGTGATCGGCCATGTCGCCGGCGCTGAGTCGTCGATCCTGGCGCCCGATGGCGGCTTCGACCGACTGGGGCGTCGCGCTCACTCCCCAGAATCGCAGCACGGAGGCGAGCGCTGCGCCGCCGCAGTCGTCGTCATCGACCTGTCGGACGAGCGGAAAATTTTCGACCATCGTCCAGTCGCCCTCGCGCGCAAGCACGGTGGGTTCAGCGGCTTTTGCGCTGCCCTGGTACACCGAGCAGCCCGAGCCAAGTCCCGCCAGCAAAACGAAAACAAGCAATTTCAACGTCTGCACGAAAGGCGATCTTGTACACGAATCGTGCCCGCGATCCGCACGCCCGCCCCGCGTCGAGTGGCCACTCCGTTCAGGGTGCGCGTGGCGGAAATGCGCCGCGCGACGAATTCTGCCTCGCCCGGCGTGCCCATCATCTAAGAATTACCCCATGCCGCGGTACGCAGCGCTCGTTCGAGGGGTGAGTCCGATGAACTGCCCGATGCCGGAGCTCAAACGGGCGTTCGAAGCCGCAGGATTCGGCGACGTGAAAACGGTGCTCTCGAGCGGCAACGTCGTGTTCGACGCGCGCTCCGCGAGCCATGCCGCACTCGAACGGCGGGCCGAGACGGCGTTGGCGAAACACTTCGGCCGTGAGTTCCCGTGCATCGTGCGCAGCCTCGACGAGCTCCGCGAGCTGCTCGCGAGCGATCCGTTCGCGAAGGTCGCACTGCCGCGCGGCGCGAAGCGGGTGGTCACGTTTCTCCGCGCGGCCCCGGCGCGTAAGCCCAAGCTTCCGATCGAGCTCGACGGCGCGCGCATCCTCGCCGTTCACGGACGCGAGGCGTACACGGCGTACGTCCCGAACCCGAAGAAGGGCGCTGCGTTCATGGTGCTGCTCGAGAAGACGTTCGGGAAGGAGCAGACGACCCGCACCTGGGACAGCGTCGCGAAGATCGCGCGCTGAGCAAGCTCGCGAAGCTCCGAGGTTTCGTGATGCCGGGCGCGTGTGAGGAGAGCGTTCACCGCTCGGCGCGCGGGACGCGGAGCTCGACGAGCGTCGCGCCCCATCCGCCGCGTGCCGCCGGGGCGTCGCGGAAGCTTTCGACGAGCGGATGCTCGGCCAAGAGCGCCTGGACGTTTGCCCGCTGCACGCCCTTGCCGCGACCGTGAATCAGCCGCACCTCGCTAAATCCTCGCTCGACCGCCTCCTCGAGGTAGTCGGCGACGACGGCGAGCACGTCGCGCGGCTGGAACGCGTGGAGGTCGAGCGAGTCTTCGATCGGCATCACGACGATGTCGTCGTCGCGTTCAGGATCGTCCGGGGGCGTGCTCATCGAACGGCGAGCCATGGTACACGGAGGGCCGGTGCGTGAGTCGTTCACGACTAGCCGAGGCCCCTGGCACGTCTACCTGGCGCTCTGCGCCGACGGCACGCTCTATTGCGGCGTCGCGCGCGACGTGAGCGCCCGCATCGCCGCACACGACGC
>DASUTR010000380.1:0-6417 GCA_036374535.1 Polyangiaceae bacterium | reverse complement strand
CGCGCGCACGAGCGACTCGAGGTCGAGGGCGTCGGCTTGCACGAGGGCCGCGCGTCCCGACGCGAGCGCGTCCGCCACGAACTCGCGCTTGCCGATCGTGAGGTTGTCGTAAATGGTCACCGTGCCACGCTCGATCAAGCGATCCGTGAGGTGGCTTCCGATGAATCCGGCGCCTCCGACGACTAGATACTTCGGCCCGTTGGGCATGATGCGGGGAACTTACTCCCGACCGGCCGCGCTCTGAAAGCTCAGAGCACGTAACCCGCGCCCGTCGCGTCGCGGTAGAACATCTCGACGGTCTCGAGGCTGAAATCGCCGAGATCCTTGCCGAAGAGCTCCATCTTCTTCAAGAGGTCGGACGTCACGGTGATGATGTCGCAGCCGACCTCCGCCGCTTGGATGATGTTGAGAACTTCGCGCGGGCTCGCCCACAGGAGCTCGATGTTCCGATCGGCCGCGCGGCACGTCGCGAGCGCCTGCGTCATCAGCGGAATCGGGTCACGGCCCGTATCGGCGATGCGACCGGCGAACACCGACACGACGGACGGCGCGCCGCCCGCGAGGGCGCGCGCGGTTTGGGCGACTTGCTCGAGCGTGCAGATCGCCGTCACGTTGAGCTTGACGCCGGCGTGACTGAGCTCGTTCACGAGCTCGGTCGCCGACTCGCGCCGCGTCGTCGTGATGGGAATCTTGACGTAGACGTTGTCGCCCCAGGTTGCGATGTCGAGCGCTTGCCGGCGCATCTCCGGAAAATCGTCGGCGAAGACTTCGAACGAGATCGGCTTGTCGCGGATCGCCGCGAGCGCTTCCTTGGCGAACGCGCGATAGTCGCTGATTCCCGCCTTGCGCATGAGCGTGGGATTCGTCGTAAATCCACGAATCCGCGGGTCCTTCGCCGACTCGAGCATCGAGGGCAACGAGGCGCCGTCGGCGAAAATCTTGATACGGTCGAGGGAAGGTGCCGTCACTTTGTCTCGGGAACGCGAGCACGAAGTGTACTATGCCTCCCGGGCGATGCCCAACGACACGCCGAGCCCCTTTACCGCGCTATTTCTCGAAGAGAGCGTCCGCGCCATTCAGGCACTCGACGGCGCGGTCATCGACGCGGTCGCGCGGGGTCTCGCGCGCGCCCGCGACGGCGGCGGGCGCCTGTTCATCTTGGGGGTCGGCGGTTCGGCCGGTCACGCCAGCCACGCCGTGAACGATTTTCGCAAGCTTTGCGCGTTCGAGTCCTACGCCCCCACCGACAACGTTTCGGAGCTGACGGCGCGCATCAACGACGAAGGCTGGGACACCAGCTTTTCGGAGTGGCTCAAGATTTCTCGCCTTGCTGCTGCGGACGCTCTGCTCGTCTTTTCCGTCGGCGGCGGTAGCAAGGAAAAGAACGTGTCGATGAACCTCGTTCGAGCGCTCGAGCACGCATGCTCGGTCGGCGCGGCGATCTTCGGCGTCGTCGGGAAAGACGGCGGCTATACGGCAACGGTCGCTGAGGCGTGCGTCGTCATTCCCACGGTCTCGCCCGATCGCATCACCCCGCACACCGAGGGGCTCGCGGCCGTCGTGTGGCATCTGCTCGTGAGTCACCCGGACTTGAAGCGCGCTGCGACGAAGTGGGAATCGACCCGGTGATGGACGACTTTCCGCCGAGCTCCCGCATCGACCCAGCGGCCGATCCGGACGTGAAGTTGCTCGTACCCGAGAACGACGTTGTCGACCCGGAATTTTCCATCGTCATTCCGTCGCTCAACGAGAGGCTCACCATCGAAGACTTCGTGGCCTGGTGCCACGAAGGGATGAAGAAGGCGGGCGTCGTCGGCGAGATCCTGATCATCGACAGCGGCACCGACGACACGCCCGAGCTCGCACTCGCGGGCGGCGCTCGCGTGCTGAAGACGCCGAAGCGCGGCCTCGGGCGCGCGTACCTCGACGCGTTGCCGTTCATTCGCGGAAAGTACGTGTTGATGGGCGATTGCGACTGCACGTACGACTTTCGCGAGCTCGCCCCGTTCGTCGAGAAGTTCCGCGCCGGCGCCGAATTCGTGATGGGCTCGCGCTTTCGCGGGTACATCGAGCCGGGCGCGATGCCTCCGCTCCACCGTTATCTGGGGACGCCCGTCACGACTTGGATTCTCAACACGATCTTCTCGAGCCGGTTCTCCGACATCCATTGCGGCATGCGCGGCATCACGAAAGACGCGCTCTTCCGCATGGATCTGCGCTCGCAGTCCTGGGAGTACGCTTCCGAGATGGTGCTGAAATCGGTGCACATGCGCCTCGTCACCGAAGAGGTACCGATTCGCTTTTTGAAGGATCGCGACGGTCGCCTCAGCCACCACAAGCGCTCGGGTTGGTTTTCTCCCTGGCACGCCGCCTGGATCAACCTGCGCGCCATGTTCGTTTACGGCGCGAATTTCTTCTTGTTCAAGCCGGGTGTCGTCCTGTTCGCGCTCGGCTGCTTGCTCACGTTTCCGCTCTCGTTCGGGCCCATCACGCTCGGTCCCATCACCTTCTCGCTGCATTGGATGCTGCTCGGCGTCTCCCTGGCGCTGCTCGGGCTACAATGCATCTACATGGGAATCCTCTCCCAGGTGTTTTTCGACTACTCCGGCGCCGTGGCCCGGCGCTGGTTTCGCCGTTTCAGCTACACGCGGAGCGTCGCGGTGAGCGCGATCCTGTTCGCCGTCGGGCTCGTCTTCACGGGACTCTTGACGAAAACGTACCTCGAGCAAGGCTTCGCGCTGCCGGAGGGCACGAACAACCTCGGTTTCACGGGTCTCTTGCTGATGATCATGGGATTCATGACGTTCACGTTCACGCTGATACTCCACTCCACGGCCGTGGCGGTTCGACGACGGTGAGCACCGACGACTGGGATCGGCACTGGACGGCGTACGCCGAGAGCGCGGCGCAGAATCCCGCGCAGGCGTACCGCCGCCTGTTGATTTTTCGCGCGCTCGATTTGGCGCGCGCTCCGCAGCCGGTGCGACTCCTCGAGATCGGCAGCGGTCAGGCCGACCTCTCGCGCGAGCTCAAGCAGCGACACCCCGAAATCGAGCTCGTGGGCATGGATCTCAGCGACGCCGGCGTCGAGCTCGCGCGCCGCAAAGTGCCGGACGCGGAGTTTTTCCAGCAGGACCTCACGCGTCCCATGGCCCTTCCCGAGCGCTATCGGAAATGGGCGACGCACGCCGTGTGCTCCGAGGTTCTCGAGCACCTCGACGATCCGCGCGCCGCGCTCGAAAATGCGCGGAGCTGCCTCGCACCGGGCGGTCGTCTCGTCGTTACCGTGCCCGCGGGGCCCATGTCCGCGTTCGATCATCACATCGGCCATCGCCGTCACTTCACGCCGTCGGAGCTAAGAGGGGTACTCGAGGGCGCGGGTTTCCAGGTGTCCGCGCTCCACGGCGCGGGTTTTCCGTTCTTCAACCTCTACCGTCTCACGGTGGTGGCTCGAGGAAAGAAGCTCATCACCGACATCGACGCCGAACGCCCGCTGCCGGCGAGCGCGCGCGCCGCCATGCGCGTATTTTCGAAGCTCTTCGGCCTGAACGCTCACGAAGGCTCGTACGGCTGGCAGCTCGTTGCGACGGCGGTCGAGCCCGCCGCTACGTCACGGCAGGTAGCGTAGCGGCTTCGGCGCTTCGGTTCCGCACACCGACAGCGCCTTCACGAGCTTCGCGTCGAGCTCCGGGTTGAAGCGTTGTACGTGGCCGTTGTAACCGTGATAGCCGAGCGCGAAACCGAAGAAGATCGTCGCGGCGCTCAGCAGCAAGATGACGAAGGAAGCGGCGCGCGGCGCGTAGCGCTCGACGAGGCGGTGCGTACGGAGCGCGTAGCTCCCCATGAGAGCCAAAAAGACGATGCCGTTGCTCACGTCTTGCATGTAACGCATGGTGGTTCCGTACACGCCCATGCCGACGATTCCGGTGACGGTGGCGAGGGCAGCGAACGAACCCAGCGCCCAGACTGACGCACGCACGAGGCGGGGATTGGCGCCGAGCGGCCGAGGGACGAACAGGAAAGCGAACGGAATGAGCCACGTCAGCGGGATTGACCAGAACCAGCCGACGACCGGCTCGAGCACCATGTATCCCTTGGGCAAAATGGTGCCGACGGGGAACGCCGCGTCGTCGCGCCAGATTTGGAACACGTACGGGAATCGGCACGACGTGTCGAAGGTCCGAAAAAGATACGAGTACAGATTCGGCAGAAAGTAATCCTTCGACACCTGGAACAGGGGAAACGCGGCAAGCTGTAGGTTCGTCCCGAACTCGAGATAGCTGTCGAAGCGGAGCTTGTTGTAGACGAGCAGGGCGCAGCCGACGAGCGCCACGGGCATTCCGAGCGCGAGCCCGCTCGTCACGAACCGGACCCAGCGGCGAGCGGGCGCCGCAAACCCGACTGCCCACGCGGTAAGGACGATGAAGAGCGCGATGGCGGGGGCGACCGTGACGCGCGAAGCGAGCGAAAGCGCCCATAACGTGCCCGCGAGCGCGAGCAAAAACGAGCGCGCGGCGCTCGTTTCCGCCTTCCAAACGGCGTCGAACGCGACGAGCAGACCCGCGATGAGCCACGTCTGCGCGGCTGCGATGGCCGTGTGATACGTGCTCGGTGAGGCGACGGTATGGAGCGTGGGGTTGGCGGCGGCGAACGCGAGAATGCCGAGCGCCACGAGCCACCTCGGCGTGCCGCGGAACAATCGCCGCGCGATGCGTTCGATGAGCAACGCCCCGCACGCGACGCCCAGGCACAGGTGGAAGAACTGAACGTACTGATCGCCGACGACTCGATCGATGCCGAGGACGCTCTTGGCGGCGGCGAGCAAGAGCGCCGGCACGGGCCCCCAGTAGGCGTAGTACTTGCCCTCGTAGTAGCTAGCGTCGAGCACCCAATAGCGCATGTTGACGGGGTCGTACGGATTCCGCGCGCGCACGAGCTCCGGCGCCGGCTGGATGGGCAAGCTCAACGTTCCGTGCCGGAAGGCGTCGGCCTGGTGGTCGTGAAACCACCCGTAAGTCGGCCAGTCGTAGAGGAACCCGGCTGACGCGAGCCAGGCGTAGCCGAACCAGATGACGACGATGAGTGCGTGCAGCCAAAAGCGGCCGCGCATCCGTCGAAGAAGCGCGGCCGGGGCGCTGGCCGCTGGCGGCAGGGCCGAACGGGCGATGCTCGGTGGCAGCGCGAGAAGGGAACGAAGGGTGAGGGCGGCGAAAGACGGCACGTTGCGAGTCGAGGCGAACCGTAGTCTAGTGCCGGCCTGGTTTCACGCGGCGTCCTGGTCTACCTCGAACGTGCCCGAACCGCGGCCGAGCTTGCGGAGCGCGCATGGCATCCCATCGATCCGCTGCCCGGCGGCAGCGGCCTCGCGACGGCTTGCGAGCTCTATCGACACGGCATTCTTTGGGCATTGCTGGCTCACCGCGCCAAGAGTGATGCGGGGGCGGAGCCCACGCCGTCGCTCGCGGCGCTCTGGGACGAAGCAAGCCCGGCGTTGCTTGCCCGCGCCGCTGGTGGCGAAGAACGTGTCGCTCGGCTGCGCACCGAGCTCGTGGACACGTCGTTCGTGGCGATCGCGGAGCTCGGCGAGCGCGGGCAAGCGGAGCTCGCCGCGACGGCGCGCGCGTTCTGTCATGCCTTGTGCGACGAGCTCGAGCCCGACCGGAAGAAGGCCGAACGCCGTTGGGTCCGCCGTGCCCTCGTCGTTCTGGCCGGCGTCTTCGTCGTCGTGGCGGGCCTCGTCACATTTCGCGTCGTCCGAGAAAGGCTCGAAAAGCGCAGCGACCTCGCCGCCGCGGCCGCGTGGAAGGCGAGCTCGAACTACGGAGTCGGCGGCTGCGTCTCTCCCAAACAGGATTGTCCGGAAAGTCCGAACTACTTTTTCCATACTCACATCGAGAACAACCCTTGGCTCGTCATCGACCTCGGTAAGGTGCGCCGGCCGTCGTCGGTCGTCGTGAGGAATCGTCTCGACTGTTGTTACGAGCAGACGATGCCGTTGGTCGTCGAGCTCAGCACGGACGAGAAGAATTGGACGCTCGTCGGTACGCGCAAAGAGGTGTTCGACACCTGGCGCGTGAAGTTCGAGAAGCAGCGAGCACGCTACGTGAGACTCCGTCTGCCGAAAGCGAACGGCATCTTGCACCTGAAGTCGGTGCGCGTCTTGCCGTGAGCCGCGCCGCCGAAGCAGCGCGGGCGCCGCTCTTTAGAGCAGCTTCGTTCCCTCGAAATCGAACGCGAGCTTTACCTCCATGAGGCCGGCTTCGCGGAGCGCTTTCCGTAAGCGCGATTTCTGCTCCGTATAGAACATCAAGAAGCCGCCGCCGCCGGCGCCGATGAGCTTGCCTCCGAGGGCGCCGTTTTCGAGTCCGAGCGCGTACCATCGGTCGATGTCCGGATTGGACATGCCCTTCGAGCGCT
>DASUTR010000379.1:0-4483 GCA_036374535.1 Polyangiaceae bacterium | reverse complement strand
GTGTCATCGCCGGCCCTCGTTTCGGCGTATCGACGCGCCGAAGCAGCGCACTCGCCCGCCATCCCCGCGACCGGCCAAGCGTTCCACGAGACACCGCGCGCTGGCGTCCCGCAGCTAGCGTCGCGCCCGGACACGGCACCCGTCGCCGCGCGGGTTTCACCGAGCGCAGCCGTCGCGCCTGAAAAGTCGGCGGCCGCTCCCGTCACGCCGGCTGCGAGCCACACGACGTCTCCCGTCGCTTCGACGGGGGCAACGAGCCTGGCCGAGGAAACGCGCCTGCTCCAGGCCGCGCAGCGCGAGCTCGCTCGCAAGAACACCGCTGCCGCGCTCGCGTTGCTCGAAGAGCACGCGACGCGTTATCCGCACGGTGCGCTCGCGCAAGAGCGCAGCGCGGCGCGGGTGCTCGCGCTTTGCGACCTCGGCCGCACCGCCGAAGCGCGAGAGGCCGCGGAAGCGTTCGTGCGAGCGTCGCCCCAATCGCCCCTCGTTCCTCGGTTGCGCGGCTCGTGCGCCCTCTCCGTGGCGCCCGAGCACGAGCAACGTCCATGACGACGCGCGTCGTCGTCGTGGCCGTCGCGTTCGTCGGCGCCGCCGCGACGGCGCCCGCGTGCGGAGGCCAATCGGTCGTCATCGGAAGCGACCCCGATCCGCGCGGCGGCACCACGTCCGGGGGTGATGACGCGCTCGGCGGTTCGAACGCGGGTGGAACGAGCGGGGGAATTTTTCCTACCGGTGGAAGCATCGTGGGCGGGGCGTTTCCGGTAGGTGGCTCGTACGGTGGGACCATTCCGACGGGCGGCACCATCGTGACGGGCGGCACCGCGTCCGGGGGCCCTCCCTACGGAGGCACGTCGACGTTCGGCGGCACGTCGGGAGCAGTCAGCGTCGGTGGTTCCCTTCCGGGAGGCACGGGTCCAGCGGGAGCCAGCGCCTTCGGTGGGACGGGCGGCACCTCGGGCGTCACGGGCGAAGGCGGCAACGGCGACGATTTCGATCCGTACCCGGAGGTCGGTTGGGAGGGCGGCAGCGGTTATCGCTATGCGTGTCCGCGCTACGGCGATTTTTGGGGATTTACCTGCTGGAACTACGAGCTCACGCTCGGGTCGCGATCGTGCCGCCCCGACGGAAACCCGTACTGCAACGCCTGTTCGTGCTCCGTACCGTGCGAGACGGCGAGCGAGTGCCCGGCGGGTCCCCACTCCGGCACGCCCGACTGCATCGCCTCGTCCACGACCGCGAAATCGTGCTTCCTCACGTGCGACTACCCCAACCGATGCCCCTCGAACATGACGTGCACGACGTACCCCGGTACGAACCGGAACGTCTGCATGTGGGTCATCGGGGAACAATAATTGCGGGCTAGCGACCCTCGCGCATCGCCTCGAGCAGCGCTTTCACGTGAGAAAATTCGCTCTGGATGCGTTCGAGCGCGATCTCGACGCGGCGCCAGTCTTCGCCTTCGGCGTGTTTTTCGAGCGACGCGGCGAGCGAGCGCAGCCGCATCACTCCGAGACTCGTGGCGGCGCTCTGCACGCGGTGCGCGGCGGAAGCCGTTCCCGATACGTCGCGCGCGCTGACGATGCCCGCGAGCAGCTGGATGCGCTCCTCCACGTCTTTCGTAAACAACTGCGCGAGCTCGATGAGAAACTCGGGCGACGCGTCGCGCGCAATGGCTTCGAGGCGCGACCGATTGAGCGTGGGCACGGCCGGCGGCACCGAGAGCAGCGGCGGCGACGAAGGATTCGCCGCGGGCGCTACGCTCTCCGTCACGACGCGCTCTCTCGCATCGAGAGCGGCAGGTCGATTTCGGCGATACGCCGGTACAGGGTCGCCCGGCCGATGCCGAGCAGCTTCGCGGCGCGTCCGACGCTACCGCGCGTCACGCGCAGCGCCTTCTTGATCGCGCGTTCCTCGAGCTCTCGCAGCGGGACGATCGTATCGTCCTCGTCCTCGGTCGCGTCGCGGACCATCACGGGGCCAGAGGCCGGCTCACCCGGAACGCGCAGGTCGGGCGGCAAGTCGGCGAGCTCGATGAGGTCGCTGCGCGCGGCGAGCACGCAGCGGTGCACGACGTTCTCGAGCTCCCTCACGTTGCCGGGCCAGCCGTGCCGCGCGAGCGCTTCGAGCGCTTCGGGGGCCACGAAGCGCACGCCGTGGGGGCTCCGCGCGCGAAGCTTGTCCAAGAAGTGCGTGATGAGCAGCGGGATGTCCTCGACGCGGTTCCTGAGGGTCGGAAGCCGAATCGGATAGACGACGAGCCGGAAGTAGAGATCCTCGCGGAAACGCCCGGCGTCGACCTCGCTGCGGAGATCGCGGTGGGTGGCACAAACGATTCGCACGTCCGTCGGGATTTCTTGATTGCCGCCGACGCGACGCACGGTGCGCTCCTGGAGCGTACGCAGCAGCACGGCCTGAACCGCGGGGCTCATCTCGCCGATCTCGTCGAGCAACAGCGTGCCCCCGCGCGCGCGCTCGAAGCAGCCGAGACGCGTTTGCGTGGCGCCCGTGAACGCGCCGCGCTCGTGGCCGAAGAGCTCGGATTCCTGGAGCGATGCCGGGATCGCCGCGCAGTTGATGGCGACGAACGGCCCGTTGCGGCGCGGCCCGCCCTGGTGAATGGCGCGCGCGACGAGCTCCTTGCCCGTCCCGCTCTCGCCTTGCAGACACACGGCCACGTCGCTTTCGAGCACGCGCTCGACTTGCTGCGAGAGCTCGCGCATGGCCGGGCTCGAGCCCACGATGGATTCGAAGAGCCTTCCGCTGCCGAGCGCCGTCTGCAGGTTCTTCACGCGATCGACCAGGCGGCGGCGTTCGCAGGCACGGCGTACCGAGAGCAAGAGGCAGTCGCGGTCGATCGGTTTGGTGAGGTAGTCGTATGCGCCCGCTCGCATCGCCGCGACGGCGGTCTGCACCTCGCCGTCGGCGGTGACGACGATCGTCGGCAGCTCCTGATCGCGCTCGCGCAGGTAGTTCATCACCTCGAAGCCGCTCGATTCGCCGAGGTGGAGGTCGATGCAGGCGACGCTCGTCTGATTCCCGAGGCCTTCGCGAACGGCGCGCGCCGAATCGTACTCGGCCACCGAATAGCCGGCGCCCTCGAGCCAGGCGCGAACGAGCCTGCGCGTGGTCGGATCGTCTTCGACGACGGCGACGAGCTCGCCGGTCGCGGTCGGCGCTGGCCCGCCGGTCGGAAGTTGGGTGGCGGCAGCGGTCAGGGAGGGGGTCGTCACGGGAGGCAAGGAGGAATCTCTCTTGCTCTCCTACGGCTAGGCCACCGCGCTCTTAAGCGGACGGGATCTCAATTTGGGGCAGGGCGAGGTCGAGGATCCGTCTCGAACCGTCGATCCCGTCCCGAGACGCTCGAGATCTCGGATCGAGACGCGCACGACGATGCACGGGACGTGCATCGGGTCCGCTCTGGGATTTTCGCAGGTTTACACGTGCCAATGGCTGCTCTCGAGGATGGAACACGTCTTGCGATGGCTCCTCCTCGTGAGCCCCTTGTCAGACCGAACCCCCCAAATTCTACCTGCCGGCATCGCCGTCGGCTCCGTTCCCGGACCCCGTCCTTCCGACGTCATCGAGATCGTCGATCACCGCGATGGCACCGTCGAAATCGCCCTTCTCGACGTGCGAGCGCCCCGCGGCCAAGAGCATTTCCACTCGCGTCTCGCCAGCGCCGTGCGCGCCGGGCTCGAGCTTCGATTGCCGCTGCACGAGATCGCTCGCTCGATGCGCAGCGTCATCTCCCTGGCCGTCGCGGCGAGCGTGGGGGCCACCATCCTCCGGCTGTCCGAATCGGACGAGCGCGTCGAGCTCCTCAATGCCGGGATGCCCCCGGTCGCGTGCGTGTTCCCGGACGGACGCCTCCTCTCGCTGCCCTCGCTGTCGGGTGACGTAGGCCCGCGGAGCCCTGGGGCGCACCCCTACGAAATGATGCCGTGGGTCAGCGGGGCCGTGTGGGTGCTCGCCTCCGACGGCGCCACCGAGGGTTCGGTCGAGGACGCCGGCTCACTCTGGTCGTCGCTCGGCCTGCCCGAGAGCGCTCCCCACCTTACCGACGTCACCGGCGCCGAGCTCGAATCCCGCTTCGCGCGGGGCCTGTCTTCGATGCCCGCGCCCGAAGACGCGACCGTCATCATCGCCGACGCACGTTCCCGAGTTCGATACTCCGGCGCGTCGCTCCGTCAATAACCCAATCGAGCAGAGCAACGGGGCGGCGCGCCGGATCTTTTGACCGGCGCGAGCAAACGTCTACTTCGAAAAATTGGGCGGCGTTTCGGGGTCGCAACCGCTCGCGAAGCTGCCGGCGTCGAACTCGAAGCTCGTTTCGCCGCGGCGTTCCTTGCCGTCTTCGCCCTTGTGCGCGATCTCGACGCGCGCTCGGACCTTTCCTGCGCGGGACGGCGAGCAGTAGGCGACGAGGTAGTAGCGCCGGTAGACCTTCATGATGCGCGACGCTGCCTCCTCGAACGCGATGGGA
>DASUTR010000378.1:0-12934 GCA_036374535.1 Polyangiaceae bacterium | reverse complement strand
GCTCGCCGAGCTCGGCCGGCGCGGCCTCGTTTCGGCGACGGCGCGCGTCGTGCTCGAGCACAGCGCGCGCGACGTCGAGCCCGCCGTGGCGGGGCTCACCGCCTACGACCGCCGCCGCTGGGGCGACACGGCGGCGAGCTTCTTTCGGCCGAGCTGAGCGACGCCGCGCCCTCGCCGGGCGAGGACGGCGCCCGCCGCGCCCAAAAGCGCGAGCAGGCTGGCGCTGCCGTTCGAACCAGGAGCGCCGGCTACCCGGCAACCGCAGCCGCTGTCGAGCTCGCCGTCGGGCGTGACGACATCGACGCGACGGCCCGCGGCGCCGCCGTTGCCGCCGTTGCCGCCGCCGGCGAGACCCCCGGCGCCCGCGGCGATGGGCCCGCTACCCGCGGTCACCGCGCCTCCGAGCCCGCCGCTCCCGGCCATGCCGCCGCTGCCCGCCACGTTGCCGCTGCCGCCGTAGCTGCCGTCGCAGCTCGTAGGGCCGGGCAGCATGAGGGGCCGATCGTCGAGGCACGTCGCGACGGTTCCCGGCGGCACGATGACGGCTCCGCCCGCCCCGGCGGTACCGCTGCCGCCGCCCCCCGAGCCGCCCAGCGGGGGCAGAGGCGCCGTGATGTCGACGCGGATGGTTGCGCTCGTTTCGCTCACGGCTTCCGTCGTGATGCTCACGCCGCCCGCCGGGTCCGTGTACGTCTGCCCGAGGGCGAGGGCGTGGCCCGTCCCGTTGCCGCCTCGGCCGCCGCCCCGACCGCCGCCCGTGCCGGTTCCCGTGCTGGTCGGCGCCATGTCGAGGAGCCAGATGTGCTCGCCGCGCGTGTTGCCGCGGCCGCGCCCGCCGCCGCCCTGGCCGAAGACGCGCCAGTCGGGCGCCGCGTTGACGAGCACGCTCGGCACCATGGGGCCGTTCGTGCTGCCGTCGAACGCGCCAATCGGCGCGCGAAGCTCGACGTTGTAATACGCAAGCTGTGTCGTGCGGTCGCCGCTTCCGCCGCCTTCGCTCGCGAAAGGTCGCACCTTGGGCATCGGCACCTGAATGACCTGCACGCCGTTGCAAGGCGTCTCGATGGGATGCAACGTAAACGTACCGCTTGCTTGCACCTGCGCGACGTTGCAGCCCTGAAGGTACGTTCGATACACCTTCTGGTATCCGCTGAAGTGACGGCAGCCGCCACCCATCGTGTCGTAACCGTTGCCGTACTCGCTGTGCATGCAGCTCGCCTGGGGATCGTCGGCGAACGCCGCGGGCATGCCGTCCGCGCCGGTGCACGTGAGGCTCGACGAGTGCGCGAGGCCGAACGAATGCCCCGGCTCTTGGGCGAGCACCACGCATCCCGACGAGCCGTTGTAGTAGGTGTCTTGCCCGCTCGAGAGGCCGGACCAGCCGCAATCGTCGTTGTCTTGGAAGTACCAGAGGTAGAGGTCGAACTCGGGGACGCCCGTGTCCGCGTGGACCTGTGCGGTCAAGGCGTCGGTCATGGCGTCGTAGTCGCAGCCGGTCATCGCGTAGGTGTACGTGCCGGGTGCTACCTGCCCCGTGAGCTCGTGCATGCCGTACGAGTTCTCGCGGTAGTAATGGACGAGCGACGTCGGGTCTTCCTCCGAAAAGAGCTCTGCGTGCATCTGCTCGCGCGTGATCGCGAACGCGCCGCCTCCCGTGTCGACCATCACCATCACCATGTTGGTAGGAGCAATGGGCGCCGCGTCGATGAGCGCTTCGCGGGACTTTCCGAGCGGACCTTTCCGAGGAGCGTCGCCCATTACCTCCCAGCGATCGACCTTGATGCGTCCCGCCGACTCGGTCCCCCACACTTCGATCTCGGTGTCCGAGAGCAGGTCCGGGGCCTTGTCGAAGACGAGCTCCCGCCGATCGCTTCGGCCCTGTCCGCGAAACAGCGTGTAGGTGACCTCGCTCCTTCCGTCCTTCATGCGCGCGACGTTCTGAACGAAGCGGCCGCGCAGGGCTCCGGGTTCCTCTTCCGCGCCCGAGCAACCGAGGAGGCTCGACAGGAGAAGCATCGCGAGCACGCGGGAAAACGGCCTAGAAAGCCCTCGGAGTCGTGTTTCCATCATGTTTCCATGCTCCTCGGTCATCCCTCGTTAGAGCCCTCCCAGAGGCGCACCGGTTCAAAAACCGGCTCCCCATTCAGCGGCGCCAGAATGCACCAGTGGCGCGGGAATTCCGTTGGTGTCTATGCTGGGCCCTCGGTGGGCCCGTCCCTCATGAGCAACGTTCTCGTAGTCGGTCGCGGTGAGCGCGCGGCGCGTCGGGGTCATGACCCCACGGGTCGCGACGACTCTGTCGACGCGCTCACGGGCTCTCGGCTACACCCACGAGACGCATGACGACATCGACCCCGCCGCCTCCGAAGTCGAGCAACCGCCCCTTCATCGTCGCGATGCTCGTCATGGTCGTCGTCGTCGCGGCGCTCGTCGTCTACAAGTGTTCGAGCTCCGACGAGAAACCCACGCAGCAGCCGCCCGAAACGGTGACGAACGCGCCGACGGTGGCGATCCCCGATCAGATCGTCCCGCCGCCGCCCCCGCCGCCGACCGCGAGCGCCGAGGACGCGGGGGCGACGCCCGGCACGAAGAAGCCAGCGGTGCAAAGCACGTTCTGCCAGACGTGCGGGAGCTGCACGGGCACCGCGGCGCCGAATTTCCAGAGCGTCGTTCGTGGTCGCGCAGGCGCCGCGCAGCGCTGCTACGAGAAAGCGCTCTCTCAGCAAGACTCGCTTCAGGGAAAGCTCACGGTGAACCTCTGCGTCGGCGTGGGCGGCGGCGTGTGCGGCGCGAGCGTCGCGAGCGACTCGCTCGGGAGTCCCCTGGTTTCCCAGTGCGTTTTGAATCTCTTCCGCTCCACCGTTTTTCCCTCGCCCAAAAACGGTTGCGTGGATGCTCAAGTTCCGCTGAACTTCGTGCCTCAGAAGCAGTGATGGTTTCCGGACGCCGCCGCGTGACCCTGCTGGGAGCCGCCGCTCTCGGGCTCCTCGTCGCGTCGAGTGCCGCGCTCGTCGCGTGCGGCGAGGACGGCGTGACGCCCGACTGCCCCGCGATGCCGCTCTACAACGTGCGCGACGACGCTGCGCTCGCCGACGCGGACGTGGCCGAGGCGCGCGCGGCCGCCGTCGACGCCGGCTGCCTCACGGCGCCCGGGGACGTCGAGCCGGGCGCCGACTGAGGTGACGTCGACGCCGCACGGCGTGCTCCTCACCGTACGCTACGACGGACGCCCGTTCTCCGGATTCGCTCGCCAGCCGAACGCGCGCACCGTCGCCGGAGAGCTCGACGGCGCCGTTCGCGCGATCGACGAACGTGCGAGTCTCGTGCGCGGCTCGAGCCGGACGGACGCGGGTGTTCACGCGCTCGGCCAACGCGTCGCGTTCGATGCGTCGCGGGAGCTCGCGCCGCGAAACTGGGCGCTCGCGCTGAACGCGCAGCTGCCCGCCGAGATCGCCGTCGCGCGCGCCGCGCTCGTGGCGCCCGGCTTCGAGCCGCGTTTCCGCGCGACGCACAAACGCTATCGCTACGTGCTGCTCGAAACTCCCGTGCGTGATCCGTTCCACGAGGGCCGCGCCTGGCGCGTCGAATCGCTCGACCACGACCGGATGCGGGCGGCCGCGGCGCCGCTCGTGGGCGAGCACGACTTCGCCGCATTTCGCGCTGCGTCGGACGAGCGCAAGGACACGGTGCGCAAGCTCTTTCGCATCGAGGTGCGTCGCGCGAGTAGCGACGCGCGAGTCGTCGAAATCGTCGTCGAGGGCACGGGGTTCTTGCACCGAATGGTGCGTATCATCGTGGGATCCCTGGTCGACGTCGGGCGAGGCAGGCTCGATGCGTCGGCGCTCGTCGCCGCGCTCGAGAGCCGCGATCGCACGGCGTTGGGCATCACCGCGCCGCCCGACGGCCTGCACCTCGACGCGGTTTTTTTGGACGACGACGGAAGCGACGGTTGGCCGGCGGAAGCTTGATTCGCCGCTCGGCGATCCGAAGAGGGGCCCGAGGCGCCCACGGGCGACGAGGGCCGGCGCTATTTGACGAGGACGTCGCCATCGCGTAGCTTGCCCGCCGTCGTGGGTGTCCGTGAAAAAATCCTGGATCGCGGCAAGCGAGCGCTCTTCAGCCCCGCGCTGATGCGCTTCGTGTCCGACGATCGCGTGATGAAGGCCGGCGAAGCAATTCTCGATGCGCGCTCGCGCATGAAGGCGGCTTGGACCGTCCTCAAGAACGGCCACGAGCTTCCGAACATCGACCCCGCGCTCGACGAATCGATCGGCGAAAAGCCGATTCGTCGCGAGAGCGACGAGGCGAAGCCCGCGCGCACGAACGGCTCGAACGGCTCGGCCGCAGCCTCCGTCGAAGGCTCGTCCGACATGGACGAGTCCATGAAGGAGCGCACGTCGCTCGCGAGCATCGGCGGCAAGGACGTCTTCGAAAAGTGCCGCAAGTTCATGGCGGCCGACAACGCGCGCAAGATGGGCATCTACCCCTGCTTCCGCCCGCTCGATCTGAACGACGGCCCCGAAGCGCTGATCAACGGCAAGCGCGTGATCATGCTCGGGTCGAACAACTACCTCGGCCTGACCACGCATCCGAAGGTCCGCCAAGCGGCGCAAGCGGCCATCGATCGCTTCGGTACGAGCATGACGGGCTCGCGCCTCGTGAACGGCTCCATGAAGCTCCACGAGGAGTTCGAGCAGAAGCTCGCCGCGTGGATGGGCAAGGAAAGCGCCATCGTCTTCACGACGGGCTACCAGGTGAACATCGCGACTTGCGCGGCGTTGCTCAGCAACAAGTCGAGCGTCGCCGTCATCGATCGCAACGTGCACGCGTCCCTCTACGACGGAGCGCGGCTCGGACAGGCCGCCGGAGCGCGCCTCATCCGCTACAAGCACAACGACGCCGAGTCGCTCGACAGGACGCTCGAAAAGCTCGAAGCGGACGAGGGCGCGTTCGTCATCACCGACGGCGTGTTCAGCGCCGAAGGCGAGATAGCCCACCTCGCAGAGCTCGTTCCCGTCGTGAAGAAGCACCAGGCGCGCCTGTTCGTCGATGACGCCCACGCGCTCGGAGTGATCGGCCCGGGCGGGCGCGGCACGGCGCACAGCTTCGGCCTGTCCGACCAGGTCGATCTCATCGGCGGCACGTTCTCGAAGTCGCTCGCGAGCATCGGCGGCTGGCTCGTCGGCGAGCGTAAGGTGCTCGACTACATCAAGCACTTCGCTCCGTCGTTCATGTTCGCGGCGAGCGCGTCGCCGCCGAGCGTCGCAGCCGCCATGGCCGCCTTCGAGATCATGCAAGAAGAGCCGTGGCGGATGGAAAAGCTCCGCGAGAACTTCACCTACATGCGCGACCAGCTTCGCGGCATGGGCTTCGAGCTCGGTCACACCCAGACCGCCGTGATCCCCGTCTACATCCGCCAGGATCTCCGCACCATCCGCATGTGGCGCGACCTCCTCGACGAGCACGGCATCTACACGAATCCGTTCATCTCGCCCGGGGTGCCGCCGAAGAGCGCGATGCTCCGCACGAGCTACATGGCGACGCACGAACGCTCGCACCTCGATCGGGCGCTCGAGGCGTTCCGTACCGTCGGCAAGAAGTACGGCGTGATTTCCTGATTGCAGCTCGACGGCTTCGGCCGTCGAGCGTTCGGCGCGACGCCCTTCGGCCGGGCGTCGTGCTCCGTCCCGATTCCCCGACGGGTCACGAGGCGCCTCCTCGCCTACTCTGCGGGGAGCTCCGAAACGAAGGGCCCCTCGGGCGCCATGCTGCGTCGACGCCGGCCGGCTCGCCGCCGAATTGACGCAACGCCCCCCTGGGGGTACCTCGGCCCCCCGATGGCGATCGAAATCCGTGAAACACCGATCGGAGGGAAGACCGACGAGTTTCTCGACGTGGTGGACTACATCTACCGCGGCGACCCGAATTTCGTCCGGCCGCTCGACATGGACATGAAGCAGCGGCTGTCGAAGAAGAACCCCTTCTTCCGTCACGCCGAGGGCGTGCTCTTCACCGCGCACCGCAACGGCTGGTGTGTCGGCCGGGTGAGCGCGCAGATCGATCGCGAGCACAACGAACGCTACAAGGACGACGCGGGGTTCTTCGGCTTCTTCGACACGATCGACGACGAAGAGGTGGCGCAGGGCCTGCTCGAGAGTGCGGCGGGCTGGCTCAAGGCTCGCGGAATGAAGCGGATGCGCGGCCCGTTCTCGCTTTCGATCAACGAAGAGATGGGCTGCCTCGTCGACGGCTTCGACACGCCCCCGATGATCCTGATGCCGCACCATCGGCCGTACCAGGGCGGGCTGATCGAGAAGGCCGGGTTGCCCAAGCTCAAGGACGCCTTCGCCTGGCGCTACGTCGTCGGAGACGTTCCCGAGCGCGCGCGAAAGGCGCACGACGAGATCGAGGCGCTGCCGGAAGTGAAATCGCGGCACGTCGACATGAAGAATCTCGATGCCGAGGTTCGCACCATCATGGACATCTTCAACGACGCCTGGAGCGACAACTGGGGCTTCGTTCCGTACACGGAGGCGGAGCTCCAGAAGCTCGCCGAGGATCTCCGCATGATCGCCGTGCCGGATCTGACCTACATCACCGACATCGACGGGGAACCGGCGGCGTTCGCGGTCGCGCTCCCCAACGTCAACGAGCTCATCCACGACATGAAGGGTCGTCTCTTTCCGATGGGCCTGCCGAAGCTCCTCTGGCGGCTCAAGGTCGTGGGTCCGAAGACGGCGCGCCTCGCGCTCCTCGGGATCCGAAAGAAGCATCGAGGCACGCGCAAGTACGCGGGCCTCAGCACGTATCTCTACACGAAGCTCAACCGCGTCGGCCGCGATCTCGGCATTCAGTGGGGCGAGCTTTCGTGGACGCTCGAGGACAACGCTCCGGTCAACGTCGGTATCCGCTTCATGGGCGGGAAGGTCTACAAGAAGTACCGCCTGTACGAGAAGACGCTCGCATGACGATCCTGGTCACGGGCGGTTCCGGCTTCTTGGGCTCGCACGTCGTCGAGCGGCTCGCTCGCTCCGGGCGCCCGGTGCGCGCGCTCGTGCGTCGCACGAGCGACACGCGCTTCTTGAAGACGCTGCCGAACGTCGAGCTCGCGGAAGGAGCGGTCGACGACGCGGCGAGCGTTCGAGCGGCGGCGCGCGGCGTGACCGGCATCGTGCACGCCGCGGGCCTCGTGAAGGCGAAGGGCCCCGACGACTTCATGCGGACGAATCACGGCGGCACGGAGAACCTGCTTGCCGCCGCGCTCGAGAACCGCGCGACGCTCAAGCGCTTCGTGCTCGTCTCGAGCCTCGCCGCGCTGCGCCCGAGCCAGGGTGACGGCTTGCCGATTCCGGAGGATTGCGAGCCGCGCCCCGTCACCGACTACGGGCGCAGCAAGCTCGCCGCGGAGCGCTGCGTGCTCGCGAAGAAGGACGACATCTCGCTCGTGATCGTGCGCCCGCCCGCGATCTACGGCCCGCGCGATCGCGAGATTCTCGCCTTCTTCAAGTCGATCAAGCTCGGCGTGCTGCCGCTGCTCGGTTCGACGCAGAACAAGCTCAGCATGATCTACGGCAGCGACTGCGGTGCGGCGTGCGTCGCGGCGCTCGACGCGGACGTACCGAGCGGTTCGGCGTATCACTTCGACGACGGCGCCGTGCACACCATGGAAGAGCTCATTCGCTCGACCGAAGCGGCGATGGGCCAGCGCGCGCGTTTTCGCTTTCACCTGCCGCGCCGCCTCGTCGAGACGGCGGCGCTCGGCGCGGAGCTCTACGGCAAGGCGACGAACAAGGCCGTGATGCTCACGCGCGACAAGCTGAACGAGCTCTTCGAGCAGTGGGTGTGCGACAGCAGCCGCGCGCGCCGGGATCTCGGCTGGAAGCCCGAGGTGTCGTTCGACGTCGGAATCACGAAGACGGTCGCGTGGTACCGCGAAGCCGGCTGGCTCTGAGCCCTCTCAGCTACGGTTATATTCGCTCTCGCGCGTAGCGAAACGCGGCGTTGGCTTCGCGCGCGTGCCCGGCACTAAACTGGCCGGCTCGGAGGTGAATCATGAACGTGCTCGCCCTCTCGCTCGGCATTGCGCTGTCCGCGTCCCTCGCCGGCTGTCGCTCGAAGGAAGCCGGCCCCGCCGGCGCCGCATCCGGGACCGGGGAGGCGTCCGGCGCGGTCTCCGCGTCCGGCGCGGTTTCCGCGAACTTCTCGGCCGCGGTCCCGCGCATCGGGGGTGACGTGGCGGTCGTCGGGGAGCACTCCGTCGAGCTCAAGCTGCATCGGTCGGGCGCGATCGAAGCGCTCGTCTCGAACGCCGCGCGAGAGCTCGTGAGCGACGGGGCGACGCTCTCGGTCACCGCCGCGACGGAGGGCGGGGCTCGAGAAGAGACCAAGCTCGCTTTTTCGAAGGCGCGGGGGCGCTTCGAAGGACGATGCAAGGGCAAGCTCGCGCCCGGTCGCGCGGACATCGCGCTCGAGGCGAACGGCAAGAGCGCGAAGGGCGCCGTCGCCGACGCGATCGTCGTGAGCGGCCCCGAGCTCGGCGGCGACATCCTCGTCGCGGGCAAGCACAGCGCCGAGCTGTTCGTGCGTCCGAGCGGCGAGGTGCTCGCCTTCGTGCGCGATCGCGCGGGCGCCGACGTGAAGGGCGACGCCGAGCTCGATCTGACCGCGAGAGTCCGCACCGCGGCGGGCGCAACGGAAGACGTCGCTCTCGCGTTCGAGCCGCCGCGCGGTTGCTTCGCCGGCAAGGCAAAGGCGGAGCTCGCGGCGGGCCCCGTCGAGCTCGGCATCGCGCCGAAAGGAGCCGTGAGCGCGCACATGGGGCGCCTCGAGAAGGTCAGCCTGCTCGCGGACGCGTCGCACGGCGGCGAGGTGCTCGTCGCCGGTGACTATTCGGCCGAGGTCGTGCTCGACGCCAAGACCAAGAGCCTCGCCGTGTTCGTGGCCGACGCTTCCGGCAAGGCGAGCGCCGACGCGAACCTCGACGTGAAGGCGAGCTTCGACGCGGACGCGGGCTCCGCCGTCTCGCTGAAATGGGACCCGAAGAGACTCTGCTACACGGGCTCGTTCGCGGCGGACGCGGATTTCGACGCGAAGCCCATCCGCATCGAAATCGTCGCCGCGGGCAAGGCGTTCGTCGCTGCGGCGGCGTCGCTCCGTTCCGTCGTCGACGCGCGGCTCAAGGCAGCAGCGAAAGTGGACGCGGACGCCGACCTGAAGGGAGCCGCGAAAGCCGACGTGAACGCCAAGGGCGGCGCCAAGGCGAGCGCCAAGGCCGCCGTCGCTGCGCCGAGCGCCGCGGCCAAGGTCTCCGTGACGGCACCGAAGGTGAACGTGAGCGAGAAGGCGAGCGGCAGTGCCAAAGCGGGGACCAAGGCAGGCGGCGAGGCCAAGGCGGGTGCCAAGGCGAAGGGTTCGATCAAGGTCGGGTTCTGAGCCGGCTCGGGTCCGCGAGAGTCAAGGGCGCCGAAGGTTCCGGTGCCGCTGGAAGCGGCGGCAATTCCAGCTGACCGGCCAGGGGCTGTATTGCGGGTGACGTTTCGGGCACGACCTTTCGCACGTGTAACGGTCATGTCACTGGACTGTCACACGACGATCGGCGAATAGCCGGCGAGTTGACGCACTTCGAAGAGACTCTCCAGCGCGACGTGGATCGCATTCGTCGCAAGGTTCGCGAGATGGGCGGGCTGTGCGGCAGCGCGCTCGAAGGCTGCCTCACGGCGCTCGCGGAAAAGAACCGGCAGCTCGCGTACTCGGTCATCATTCGGGACCAGCGCATCGACGAGCTCGAGAAGGAAATCGATCGGCTCTGCCTCGAGTTCATCGTCCGCCAGCAGCCCGTCGCCGGCACGCTCCGCTTCGCGTACGTGGCCATCAAGATCAACTCCGAGCTCGAACGAGTCGGCGACTACGCCGAGAGCATGGCGCGCCAGATCCTCGTGCTCTGCTCGATCGACGTGGACGTTCCCATCGACCGCTTCCGCGAGATCGCCGGCATCGCGATCCCCATGTTCCACGGCGCCGTCGAGGCGTTCGTGAGCGAGGACGCCGGGCTCGCGCGCCGCACGATGGAGACGGAAGAGCAAGTCGATCGCCTGCGGCTCGAGCTGAACGGCGAGCTCCAGCGCCTCCGGGCCGAAAACCGCATCCCCCTCGAGGCGCTCGCTCCGCTTCAGACCATCGTCAATCGCTTCGAGCGCGTCGCCGACCAAGCGAAGAGCATCTGCCAAGAAGTGCTCTACATGTGCACGGGCGAATACATGAAGCACTCGGGCAGCGAGGTTTTTCGCGTGCTCTTCGTTGACGAGCACAACTCGTGCCGCAGCGTCATGGCCGAGGCGATCGGCGGCGCCCTCCGCCAGCCGAAGTTCGTGTTCTCGAGCGCGGGGCTCGACCGTCAGGCCATCGATTCGACCACGGAAAAGTTCCTGAACGACAAGGGGCTCGACCTCAGCCACCACACCCCCAAAGTGGTCGACCAGATCCCGCACCTCGACCACTACCAGATCATCGTCGCGCTCGCGAAAGAGGCCCATCGCGTCTTTCCGCCGCCGCCCGCGAAGGTCGTGTGTCTCGACTGGACGGTCCAGGATCCGTCCAAAGTTCAAGGCTCTCCCGAAGAAATCCAGGCGGCCTTCGAATCGACCTATCAGTTCCTGCACGCTCACATCCAGGACCTGGTCGAGGCCGTCCTCGGCGATGGCTGAAAGGAAGCGAATGTTCATGAGGTCTGCGATGTCCAAGCTGCTCGCGGTCGGCGCGGTCTCCCTACTCGCCGTCACGCTCGGCGCCGGCTGCGGCAAGAAGAAGACCGAAGGCGAGGCTGCCGCGACCGGCGAAGCGTCCGATTCGAAGAAGCAGTCGATTCAGAACATCGGCTCGGACACGATGGTGAACCTCGCCCAGGCCTGGGCCGAGGAGTACTCGCACGTGGTGCCGAACGTGTCCGTCGAGGTCTCCGGCGGCGGCTCCGGCGTCGGTATCGCGGCGCTCATCAACGGTACGGCCGACATCGCCAATTCGAGCCGGCACCTCGAGCCCGAAGAGGCGGAGAAGGCGAAGAAGCACAACAACAAAGAGCCGACGCAGTTCACCGTCGGCTACGACGGTCTCGCGATTTTCGTGCACAAGTCGAACCCGCTCACCGAGATCAGCATGGAAGAGCTCGCCGAAATCTACAAAGAGGGCGGCAAGCTCAACAAATGGTCCGAGGTCGGCGTGAAGGAGATCCCGGGCTCGAAGAGCGACGACATCATTCGCGTGAGCCGGCAGAACAACTCGGGCACGTATCACTACTTTCGGGAAACCGTCGTCGGCAAGAAGAACGACTTCAAGCAGGGCTCGCTCGACATGAACGGCTCGAAAGAGGTGGTCGAGCAGGTCGGCAAAACGCCCGGCGCGATCGGCTACAGCGGCGTCGGTTACGCGACGCCCGCCGTGAAGATCCTCAAGGTGTCGGCCAAGAAGGGCGACCCCGCCGTAGCTCCGGGCATCGCGACGGTCTTGGACAAGACCTATCCGATTTCGCGCCCGATGTTCATGTACACCCCGGGTGAGCCCGCGGCGCACGTCAAGAAGTACATCGACTGGATCTTGTCGGAGGCCGGCCAGAAAATCGTCGAAAAGACGGGATACGTTCCGCTCCAGAAGAAGTAGGTCGTATGGACGAGCACGCCATGGTCGCGCCAACCCCACCGATCGAACGAGCCGGGGCTTTTTCGCGCGCCGAGAGCAGCGTCGCCGCACGCCGCCGCAGCGTCGAAAGCGTCGTCGAGACGGGCATCGAGTGGCTCATTCGCCTGTGCGGTGTGAGCGCGATCCTCTTCGTGTTCGGCATCTTCTTCTTCGTCTTCCGAGAAGGCGCCGGCATGCTGTTCGGCGAGCTCGATCTCGTTCAGTTCTTCTTCAGCACCGAGTGGTATCCGACGTCGCAGAGCAACGTGCGCTACGGCGTCCTCGCGCTGATGGTCGGCACGTTCAGCGTCACCGTGCTCGCGATGGCGATCGCGGTTCCGTTCGGGCTCGGCGCAGCGATCTTCGTGTCGGAGTTTTGCAGCCGACGCATCAAAGAGGTGCTGAAGATCGTGATCGAGCTGCTCGCGGCCATTCCGTCCGTGGTCTGGGGCTTCATCGGGATTTCCGTGATGAATCCTCTGATTCAGGACCTTTTCCACGCTCCCGTCGGCCTGAACGTGCTGAACGGGGCGCTTCTGCTCGCGCTCATGAGCGTGCCCATCATGGTGAGCATCGGGGAAGACGCGCTCAAGGCGGTTCCCGACTCCTACCGGGAAGCCGCTCTCGCGCTCGGGGCCACGCGCTGGCAGACCATCTATCGCGTGCTCGTTCCTGCGGCGAAGAACGGATTGCTCGCGGCCGTGCTGCTCGGCGTGGGGCGCGCCGTCGGCGAAACCATGGCGGTGCTGATGGCGACCGGCCACGCCGTGAACATTCCGACGAGCCCGTTCGATCCCGTGCGAACGCTCACGGCGACGATCGCCGCCGAGCTCGGTGAGGCGTCCGTCGGCTCGGCGCATTACCGCGTGCTGTTCGTGATCGGCATCTTGCTCTTCACGATCACGTTCGTCGTGAACCTCATCGCCGACGTCGTCGTCAAGGGCGTTCGCCGCGGAGGCGCGAAGGCTTAGTCATGTTCGCCGAAACCTCGCTGGTTCGAACCAAGCACAGAAACGAGCGTATCGCGCAGTACGTGTTCGGGTTCATGGCGTTCGCCATGGTCCTGCCGCTCGTCTTGATCGTCGCTCACCTCGTCTTTCAGGCGTGGCCGCTCCTGTCGTGGGACTTTCTGACGACCAATCCGGTGGGCGGCATGCGGCGCGGCGGCATCTGGTCGGCGCTGCTCGGCACGATCTACCTCGTTACCACGTCACTCCTCATCGCGGCGCCGATCGGCGTGCTCGCCGCGGTGTACCTGAACGAG
>DASUTR010000377.1:0-4229 GCA_036374535.1 Polyangiaceae bacterium | reverse complement strand
ACCCATCGGAGGATACGCCGGCGTCGTCAAGATTGGCGGGACGGGCATGATGGGAGGCTCGCGAAACCTCTACCTACTTCCACCGTCGCCGCTCGCGGAGCTCAAACGGCTCCTGCCCCAGGCGCAAGTCGAGTTCGACGCAGGGTACACGCCGGCCGAAGCCGTCCTGCTCGCCCGGCGCTCCGACGTGGCGATCGTCTTCGGCGTGCGCGTGGAAGGCGAAGGCTACGACAGCGCCGATCTCTCGCTGCCCTGGGGTCAAGACGCCGTGATCGACGCGGTGGCCTCCGAAAATCCGAACACCATCGTGGTGCTCGAAACGGGCAATCCCGTCTCGATGCCGTGGCGAGGCAAGGTGAAGGCGATCCTCCAAGCGTGGTATCCCGGAGAAGCCGGGGCTCGCGCCATCGCCGAGGTGCTGACGGGCGGCGTGAACCCGTCCGGCCGCCTGCCCGTGAGCTTTCCGGAAAGTCTCGAGCAAACGCCGCGTCCCGAGCTTCCAGGCCTCGGGACGCCGTGGGGCACTCCCGTCACCGTCCGCTACGACGAAGGCGCGGAGGTCGGTTATCGCTGGCACGCCGAAAAGAACGCGAAGCCGCTCTATCCGTTCGGCTACGGGTCGAGCTACTCGACGTTCGCGTACGACGAGCTCCGCGTCGAAGGCGGTGACACCGTGCGCGCGAGCTTTACGGTGCGGAATACCGGCGCGCGAGCCGGCGCCGACGTGCCGCAGCTCTACCTGACGAACGCGCCCGACGGAGCCCGCCGTCGGCTGCTCGGATTCGAACGTGTCGTGCTCGGGCCCGGCGAATCACGCCGCGTCGAAATCGCCGCCGACCCGCGGTTACTCGCACGCTTCGGCGCGGACACCGGACAGTGGCACATCGCGCCCGGCGTCCACCGTGTTGCGGTGGGAAAGAACGCGGAGGATCTCGTCCTCGCGGCGGACGTGGAGCTCGCGCAGCGTCGTTTCGGACGGTGAGACCTAGCGGCCTTCATCGGCTCCGCGGGGCAGAACCGGAGGAGTAGACGCCGCGGCGCTGCGTTCCCGCATGAGCCGCAGTAGGCGCTCGCCCTCCCGTCTTTCGAAGCGGCGACCGTTCACGTAAGGATCGGGCGGTGCGAATAGCGGCCCAGCGACTCGAAAATCAGTGCGTCTCGCGGCAGCGCCTCGAGAGCCCGGCCACCGTGGTGAGCTGGTTCGGAGCGATTCAGGCGCAAGACTACCTCGGAGCGCTATGGGCGCTCGGTCTCCGCACGGCGGGCTCGAGCGAATCGAGCATAGAAGCCGCGCTCGACGAGGGCAGTGTGATTCGAACGCACGTCTTTCGCGGCACCTGGCAATACGTCGCGCGCGAGGACGTGCGCTGGATGCTCGCGCTGATTGGTCCACGCCTGCTCGCTTCGTACGCGTCGCGCTACCGCGTGTTCGGGCTCGAGGTGCGGATGCTCGAGCGTGCCAATGATCTCTTCGCGCAGGCGCTCGAGGGCGACAAGGCGCTCACGCGAGCCGAGATGGCGGCCGTGCTCGCGCGCCGGCGCATCGGTAGCCGGGGTCACCTGATGCATTTGCTCGGTCACGCCGAGCTGTCCGGGGTCATCTGCAGCGGCGCGCGCCGGGGCAAGCAGCCGACGTTCGCGCTGCTCGGCGAACGAGTTCCCGAAACCAGGCCCCGCACCCGCGAGCAAGCGCTGGCGGAGCTCGCCGAGCGGTACTTCCAGAGTCGCGGACCGGCGACCGAACGCGACTTCGCGTGGTGGACCGGTCTTCCGATGCGGGACGTGCGCGAGTCCATCGAGCTCGCCAAGCGGAAGCTCGAAGCCGCGACGCTCGGCGAGCAGAAGTACTGGTGCGCCGGAGCATCGCCCGCGACCCGCCGAGCCCCCGGTACGCACCTGCTCCCCGCCTTCGACGAGTGCCTCGTCGCGTACAAAGATCGCAGCGCGTTCGTCGACCCGCGCCACCTCCGAACCATCAACGCCGGTGGCGGCATGCTGAAGCCGACGCTCTTCTCCGGAGGCCGAGCGCTCGGGACCTGGCGGCGCGTCATCGAAAAGAACGCCGTCGCCATCGGCGTGAAACCCTTCCGCAAGCTCACCTTCGACGAGCGCGAAGCCGTCGCCGCAGCAGCCGAGCGCTACGCGCGCTTTCTCGGACTGCAAAATCGCTTGCGCATCGCGCGATAAACCCGAGCGTCACGCGGGCGGCGGGCCCGTCGGGAGCCCGTTCGAGGCGTCGCGTTCGAGCGCGCGGAGCGTGCGCGCTAGCTCCTCGGGCAGCGGGGCTTCGATGACGACCCGTTGGTTCGCGGCGGGGTCTTCGAGCGTCAGCCGCGAAGCGTGAAGCGCGAGGCGGTGGAGCCCGTGGCGCGTGCGAAACCAACGATTGTGCTCGCCCTTGCCGTAGCGCACGTCGCCGATGATGGGACACGACAGGTGCTTCAGGTGGCGGCGGATCTGATGCGTGCGACCCGTCTCCGGAATCGCCTCGACGAGCGCATAGCGGCCATGGCGCTCGAGCGTTCGAAACTCGGTGACGGCGGCCTGCGCCGGGCCGCCATCGTCCCGCGAGAGCGCGTGCTCGACGCGAACGTGGTCGGGCGGCACGCCGCGCACGAGCGCGAGATAGCGCTTGATGACCCGCCCGCCCTCGAACGCACGACCGAGCGCGCGCGCCGCGTCGGCGGAGAGCGCGAAGACGAGGACACCGCTCGTTCCACGATCGAGCCGGTGTGCGGGATAGACGTAGGCGCCCACCTGATCGCGAACGAGCTCGAGCGCGTGAACGGGGTCGCGCGAGTGGCCGCGGTGAACGGCGAGACCTGCCGGCTTGTCGACGGCCACGAGGGCGGCGCTCCGATGCAGAATCGGAAGCGTCAACACCGAACCATTGGCGACCTGGGGCTGCACTGACGGACTCAGGACAGAGTAGCGCGGAGCGCCTGGTCAGCTCCGCGCGCAAGGCGGCGCGCCGGGCAAAGTCCGTACGTGTCGTCGAGCATCGTCGCAGATCCCGGTCGGTGAGCCGGACTTGCGCATACTTTGGGCGCGCTCTGCCCGGCTCGTCTTACCGGTCGCCGCCTCGTCCGCCTCGCCCGCGACGCTAGCGACCTACCCGCCGCGTTAGTGACCCGCAGTTATCGACGACGTCGGAAAATGCGCCTGGCCATACGTGAAGAACGCCGAGATTAAACCAACGCGAAACGTGTTCGCCATTCGTCCGCTGGTAACACATTCGTGAGAGAGCCCATTCGTCGATTGCAGGTCGCGGATGACTTAAGTTACGTACCGCCCCACGCTCCCGGATCTACGAGCGCGCGGCCCACCGCGCACCGCCACCGGCTCTGCGACGTTTCCCCGAATCACAGCATGGGACCTCCATCATCTTCCGCACGAAAGGCCGCGAGCATCGATGCTCCGCCCACGAACTCTCAGCTCCAACGCCTCGGCGCGAAGAAAGTATCGACACTCCCGGAGGACGCTTCTGCACGGCGCCTCGTCGATGCCTTGGTGAAAAACGGCGTGGATACCTTCTTCGGCATTCCGGGTGGGCCCATTTGCCCATTTTTCGAGGCCGTGCGCCTGGACTCACGCGCGAAGCTGATCCAGTCGCGGCACGAAAGTCATGCGGCGTTCTCCGCGGTCGCCTACGCTCGTGCGACGGGCAGGGTTCCCGCGGTCGTCGTCACCGCGGGGCCTGGTGTGACCAACGCCGTCACGGGAATCGCGTCAGCACACCTCGAACGCGTGCCCATGCTCGTGATCGCGGGCGACGTCGCCTGGAGCAATCATGGCGGGCGCCTGGCTCAGGACTCGGGACCCGAAGGAATCGATATCGAGCGCCTGCTGGCACCGATCACCAGGGCTCAGGTACGCATCGCCCGCGCTCGCAGCGCCGTTTCACAGGGATTGGCCGTCCTCAGGGCCGCCACCGACCCGAGCCGTCCGGGCCCGGCGCTGTTGGTCTTGCCCATCGACGAGGGCATGCGCGCCGCGCCCGACGTGGAGTTCGACGTAGGTACGGCAGTCTCGAGCTCGCCGATCAGCCTCGATGCCGTCGCGCGCACCGCCCGTTGGCTTTGCGACGCGGAGCATCCGCTCGTCGTCGTGGGTGCTGGGTGTCGCGGGCATGCGCGCGCGGTGGCACGAATGCTCGACGCCCTCGAGGTCCCGTTCGTGACGACGCCGGGCGCGAAAGGTCTCGTCAGCGAACGCCACCCGTATTCTCT
>DASUTR010000376.1:0-7125 GCA_036374535.1 Polyangiaceae bacterium | reverse complement strand
CAGATGTCACCCGTGTCGCAGCTGCGATATTCTTCGAAGGCATCGCGCGCCGCGTTGCAACGCTGGAGCTTCGTCCCGCTGCAGCTGAACTCGCCCGCGTCGCAGGCAGGCGGGCGGCACTGCGCGGTAGGAGCGTCGCAGAGCGCGACCGAGCCGCAGCGCTCGACCTCTTCGAACCGACCGAGAACGCAGCGTTCGAGACTCGCCAGGTTGCAGCGGAACGCGCCTTCCGTGCAGGGCCCGGGGACGCAGCCGAGCTCGGCATCGCAGACCTGTTCGCCGGCGCACGTCGTCACGACGTCCCAGCGCGTGCGATCGCTACTGCACTGCTCCTGCCGGTCGCCGGTGCAGCGCATCGCATGAGCGTCGCAGGCGGGCGGCAGACAGCGCCCCGCCTCGACGCTGCAGAGCTCGGCGTTGACGCAGACTTCGGCGGTCTCCCAAACGAGCCCGTCGGAGCAGCGCTCGAGCGCCGGAAGAACCCCCATCGCACAGCGCAAGCCTCCGGGGGTCTTGCAGGCGGCAGGCTCGCAGCGTTGCTCCGTAGCGTCGCAGAGGTCCGGTGCGTCGCAGGTGTCGAGCGTTTCCCATCCCCCGTCGCCGCCGCAGCGCCGGAGCTCGGCGCCGTTACACTCCACGGAGCCGGGGTCGCACGGCCCGCACGTGGTTTTCCCGGCGCTGCAGAGCTCCGGGGAATCGCACACGGCGACGACGGCCCAGCTCTTCCGATCGAACGCGCAGCGGCGCAGCGTCGCGCCGTCGCAACTCCACGCGTTCGGCGCGCACGTCGGGCGCAAACATTTCGGCGCTTCGCCCGCCTGCACGAGCCCGTTCGCGTGGATCAGGTCGCAGAGCTCCGGGTTTTCGCAGAGCTCGACGGACTCGTAGCCTTCGAGCCCGGGTGAGCAGCGACGGAGCTCGGCGGAGCCACAGGCGAGCTCGTCCGGGGCGCAAAAGCGACCCGCGCACGAGCCCGACGTACGGTCCGGGGCGACGCTGCAGAGCTCCGGCGTCTCGCACGTATTCTGGACCAACCACGTGCCCGAGGGTTCGCAGCGCTCGAGGCTAGCGCCGCGGCACATGTGCTCGCCGGGAACGCAGGGGCGGCACGAACGCGTGTTCACGTTGCACTCGGCTTCGCTCGCGCAGGTTTCGGCCGCCACGAACCCTCGACGGTCGTCGGCGCAGCGTTCGAGCGTCGCGCCCGCACAGCGATACTCGTCGGGCTCGCAGTCCGTTCCGAGCGACGCTTCGGGCGTTTCGGGCGGCGCGGGAGCGACCGTGAAATCTCCGAGCACGGCCTGACACGCGCTCGAGACGACGAGCGCGAGCACCGTAAGGAAGCTCGATGGCCGCGCTGTCACAGCTTGCCGCGAATTCCGATGAATCCGGGCCCGATGAGCGGCGTGATGCGTGCCGCGCTCGGCGACGATTCGGACTTCGGGGACGTGAGCAAGAGGACTACGCCGGTTCCGATGCCGACCGCTCCAATCGCGAAGCCGACTCCGGAGATGGTTCCGAGCGTGTGGTACTCGGAGAGGTCGTCTTCCATGCGCGCGCGCTCTTCGGCGCTCTCGGGCTCGCAGGTCCCGGAGGGACAGGAGTCCGAAAGATCGGCGTGCTTGCCGAGCGCCATCACGCCCGTCACTGCCCCGACCGCGAGCCCCGCGCCACCGACGCCGAGGGCGATCCAGGGCAGCGGGGACGCCGTGCTCCGTTCGACGGGCTTCGTCTCGTCTTTGGGCACGGCCGTCTCTTCGAGCACCACGGAATCGGGGCGTCCGAGTGTGATGGCGATCGTTTGCTCTTCGCCTTCTTTGAGCATCACGACACGGCCGCCGGAGACGAAGCCGTCCGCCGTGACACGAACCTTGCGCCGGCCTGGATCCGTCGCGCGACGCGCGCCGAGCGACGCGACGGGAACCTCGCGCCCATCGACCGTGACGCGCGGCTCCTTCGGGCCTTCGATATTGATCACGAGCCAAGCGAGGCGCGGCTTGACCGTTTCGATCTCGCGCTCGGCGTCGGCCACGGCCTGCTTCCAAGACGCCGGCGCGTTGCTCGGGACTCCTTCGCGCAGAACGAGCGCGTAGCGCTCGTACGCTTCCACGAGGCGGCCCATGCCGACGAGCGCTCGAGCGTGGTCGACGACGATGGTCGGGGCATGGACGAGCGCGTCGGCTCGACGAAAACGATCCTCGGCGACGGCGTAATTCTTTTGCTCGAGCGCGTCGTAGCCCTCGCGCGCGAGCTCGCGCGCGGTCGTGCGATCGGCTTCGGTCGGTTGTGCGTGCGCGACCGACGCGAAACCGAGCAACGACAGTCCGAGCGCAGCGTGCACGAGCACGCGCCGGAACCGAGCGCGGGCAGTCTCTTGTAGGTGAATGTAAGTAAGCACCTAACCCGTGGGGGTACACCCTAAACGCCCAGCTCGCAAGGAAAGGCCGCTCGGCGCCGGCCAGGGCGTTCCGGAACAAGAACGCCGCATCCGAAACCACCGTGGCGGCGAAGGCTCTTTCGACCTTCGCCGCGCGGCCCGTAACGGCTGCCGGGCTCACCCGACAGCTTCGTCCACGTGTCAGTACGCGCAGAGGGTCTCGTCGCCCTCGGTGGGCTTCGAGTCGATCGAGTCCGAGTAGAAGACTCGCGCGAAGTCCTCTCCCCAGCATTCGGTCGCGTCGACTTCGCTGACCTCGTTCGTGAGGCTTCCGCCGGCGATCGTGATGTCGGCGCGCCCGGCGCCGGTCGCGCGCCATCGGCTGGCGATGGCGACGTCTTCGTTCACGCCGTCCTTGACGTCGTCGATGTCGACGACGGCCGTCACGTCGAGGCTTCCCGTGCGATCCGTGTTCGCGACCGAGCCGATGACCAAAAACTCGCCCGTTTTCGGGGCCACGGTGGCCGTGATGGTTCTCGGGAGCGCGTCGATGCGGCGGCCGATGTCGCGCGAGAGGTCGTGCACGATCGTGACGGTGCCGGAGTCCGCCTCGTGCCGGCTCGGGTCGAGGAGCTTCGAATTGTCGAGGTCGAGGACGAAGGTTCCGTCGCCGTGGCTCGGGCTCTGTCGGTCGTAGCCGTCGCCTTCCAGAACGGCGAGAAAGCGCCCGGTTTTGTCGGACTTACGCCTACCTTCGACCACGTAGCGGTAGTGATGGTCCTCGATGCGGGTGACGGTGAGGCGCCACGCCACGGGATCGAGGGCGTCCCCGTCGTAGGGTCCCCAGACGGCCCGATCTCGCTCGACGGTCGTAGGCTCCGTGTGAACCACGAAGCCCACGGTGACGAGGATCGCCGCCGTGACGACGTTCACGCCGTCGCGGACATCGCGCGTGAACGTGTAGAAGTAGGCGGGGGCCGGCGCGCCCGGCGTGGCGGTGAGCGCGCCGCGAACGCCCGAAGCGCTCCGGTCGCCCGTTCGGGTCGTTTCGGGACCGTCGACCGCCACGGAGTCCGCCGAGGGCAAGGCTTCGCGGAATTGATCGACCTCCCCGGTGCTCTCGAGAGAGCAACCACCGAGGAACGCGAGCGCGAGACCGGAAACGAAGACGGCTTTGTTCATGGGACGAGACTCCTTGTGGAGGGCGTCCCATTGAAAGAATCGGGCCGAGCCTGCCAAGGCTCGAACGAGTGGGTTTTTGGCCCACATTCGTGAGGTCCGAGGTCCCGCCATGAACGCGAGTTCGCGCACGTCCGGAACCGTTGTTCTCGGGCCCCCGGTCTCGAACGGACCTGCTAGTCTCGATGTCGCCGGGCGGGAACGAAACGAACCCCCTCGACATTCCGCCGTATCCGTCCATGCGCCGCCCGAACCCCGTCGAAGCCCTGGCCACGCTGGTCCAGCGTTCGGACGGAACCGAGCGTCGCGCGAGCTTTCGGCAAGCGATCGCCGCGCTCGGTCAGGGCTCGGCGGCGTATGGCGCGCCGCCGCTCGACGGGGTCGATCCCGACGTGCTCGTGCGCGCCGCGCAGCTCGCCATCGACACGGGCCTCGTCGACGAAATGGACTGGCTCGGCCCGGGACCCGCTACGGTCGCCCTCTACGAGCTCACGGCCGCGTTGCCGGCCGGCCGCGCCCGCCGCGAGCTCGGGCGCCGCGTCTTCGCCCGCGTTTACGAGGGCACGGCGGCGACGTTCGCGCTCGTCGCGGCGCGCATGGCGCTCGGCGCGGGCCGCACGTTCGAGGCGGCCGCGGTGCGAGCACGGATCGGCCTCGTGCTCGACATGCCCGTCGGGTCGGCGGTCAATCCCGATCCCCTCGCCCTCACGCTCGTGAGTGTTCGGGATCTGCGCCGGCGCTGGCTCGTCGAAGCGCGGACGGGCACGTTGCCCGAGCGCCGGCTCGCGTCGAAGATCATCGAGCATGCCGCGCGCGAAGCCGTGAGACGGGCTCAGCAGGGCGACCAGCACCCGATGCTCGAGCTCCTCCAGGGTGAGGTGCGCGACGTCTACGAGGTGCTCCTCGGCGATCGCGAGCCGCTCGTCTGGCGGCACGCCGCGGTCGCGCGCGGGCTGCTCGCGACGGTCGCGCCGGCGCTGCAGAGCGAGCTCGAAGCGGGTCTCGACGAGGGTCTCACCCCCACCGAATGGCGCCGCGCCGCTGTTTCGCTCGTCGCATCCATCCCGGCCGATCCCGAGCAGACCCTGCGCGCCTGCCGGCAGGTCCTCGACGGCACGATCGGCAAGCGCGATCCCGGCATTGCCGCGACGTTGATCCTGGGCCTGCCGAGGGTCATCGAAGCGGAACCCGAGGCCGCCGAAGAGCTCTTGAACCTCGTCGCCGAAACGCGCCGCCCCGACGTCGCCGAGAACGTCGCGAGCCTGCTCAGCGACATCACGAGCCCGACGTTCGGTCGCAAGGCCGCGCAGAAGCTCCGAGCCACGCTCGCCTCGCGCGCCGAAGGCAACGGCTCCGTACTGCGCGCCATCGCCGATCGCGCGCTGCGCTTGCTCGACGGAGACACGGTCGAGGACGAAGACGACATCGTCGGCGCTCTGCGCCGCGCGCTGCTCGCGTTCGAAACGACGGGCGCGCGCGCCGCCCACGAGCTCGCCGTGAAGGCCGCGTCACGCCTGCACCACGCGCTCGACTTCATCGAAGCGCACGACCCGCACGACCAGCAGGTCCAACCCTACGTCCTCGGTGTGCTGAGCGATCTCGACGCCAGCGCCCTCGAACGGCCGAGGCTCGCGCAGCTCTTGCTGCTCGGGCGCCGACCGGGTGAGACCGATCAGTCGGTGCCGGAGGTCGAAAAGCTGTGCGAACGGCTCGGCGTCTGGCTCCTGAGCGCGGAGTCGTCGGCGGCCACGGCACCGGAGAATCAAGCGCTCGCCCTCGCCGAACAGCGCCGGTTGAAGGCGCTACTCCACCTGGTCGACGTCGAAACGGCTCGCTCCGAGGACGACGCGGGCGTGCGGGCGCGCGCGCGTCGAGCGGTCGAAGTCATGCTGAAGCGCGTCGTTTCGAATCCGGGGCCCCTCGTGCAGCGCATTGCGTGTGCGACCCTCGCGCGGAGCTCCGACGCCGCCGTTCGCGAGGGTGTGTGCGAGCCGAGCGACCTCTTGCTCACGCTCATGAGCAACATCAAGGACCCGAAGAGCTTCGATACGCTCGCCGAGGCGTCGACGAATCCGGACGTCTCGACCGCGATCTCGGCGTACGTGAAGTTCATGTCGGACGGCGGGGGGCCCGAAAGCTCGACCTCCCCCGTCGACGCGGCGGCTCGCATCGCCGAGCGTCTCGTCGAGTTCAGCCATGGGCTCGGCGCGGGCGGCATGTACCGGGGTGAGGCGCTTCGCCGCGTCGTGTTGAAGCTCGGGCGCTGTCTCGAAGCGGTCGCGCAAGCCCGCGGCCAGGCGGATCTCGTGGACGCCGCCGGCACGGGCAACCACGTGCTCTACGACGTCGAAGGCGCCGCCACGGATCTACGCCGCCTCATCGCGAGCGCCAACCGGCGCGTGCTCGGCCTCGACGACGCCGACATCGCGGTCGTCGCCGACGTGCCGCCGCTCCCCGCGCTCATCGAGCGCAGCGTGAGCTCCGGCGTGCCGCCGAACGCCGGGCAGCTCGCGATGGCCATCAACGAAGTCGCCGCCGACCTGCCGGCTCCCATCGCGCAGGCCATCTCGCGCGTGCTCGTCGTGCTCCAGATCCTGCCGATCGCAGCGCCGAGCGACGTGTTCGCGATCCCGCTCGGCAAGCGGCGCGAAAACCTTCCCGATTGGCTTTTGCCGCGCCGTACGATCGGCGCGTTCTACGTCGTTCGCGCGCTCGGAAGCGGCGGAGCGTCGTCCGTGTTCGTCGCACGCCGCATCGAAGAGCGCAATGCGTCCGACGCCGAGGGCTTTGCGCTCAAGGTCCCGGACTACGACCCGACGACCGCGAGAAGTCTCTCCGAGCAGGAGTTCCTCCAACTCTTCCGCGAGGAGGCCGGCGCGCTCCTCAGCGTGCCCCAGCACCCGAACCTCGCCCGCTTCGTGACGTTCGATCTGGCCGCGCGCCCGAAGCCCATTCTCGTGATGGAGCTCATCAAAGGACTTTCGCTCGATCGGCTCGTGCGCAGCCGCTCGCTCTCGACCGAGCGCGCGTTCCAGTACCTCGACGGCATCCTCGCGGGGCTCGAGGCGATGCACGGCGCGGGCATCGGCCATCTCGACGTGAAACCGTCGAACGTCATTCTTCGCGACGGCGAGACCCCCGTGCTCGTGGATTTCGGCTTGAGCGGCCGAAAGCTTCGGCCCGGCTGCGGTACGCTCGAATACTGCTCGCCCGAGGTGATCGGCGTGGTTCCCGAAGGCGTCCAGGTGGGACCGCAGGCGTCGGATCTGTACGCGTTCGGATGCATCGCCTACGAGCTCCTCATGGCCGATACGCTGTTCTTCGCCGAAGGCGAGATGGCGCTCCTCACGCTTCACGTCGAGCACGACGGTTGGCCGGAGAAGGTGGCGCGGCTCGGGCGCGACGCGACGTTCGCCGATCTCGGTAAGCTGCTCGCTCGCTGTCTGCGACGCGATCCGCGCAAGCGTCCGACGGCCGCGCAGGCGCGCGCCGAGCTCGGTTCGCTCGCGAAGCGGTACAAATCCCTCTCGTGGCCCCTTCAAAGCGGCGCTCAGGCCGCTCAACGAACC
>DASUTR010000375.1:0-11503 GCA_036374535.1 Polyangiaceae bacterium | reverse complement strand
TCTCAGCGCGAGGGTGGGCGCGTAAACAGCGCCGTCTCGAGCGGCGTACCCCTGGCCTTCAACGTCTCGGCGAGCCGCGGCACGTTTCCGCTCGGGGTGAACGTGCCTTCGATGGCGCCTCCCGCGACCGTGCGATCGACGACGAAGGTGAAGATGTCGTTCGCCTGGATGGCGTCCCCGCTCACGCCGACGATCTCGGCGATCCTCAGGACCCGGTAGCGGCCGTCCCGCAGCTGGACCACCTCGATGGCGAGCTCGAACGCGCTCGCGACGAGGTCGCGCGTGGCCACTCCCGTGAGCAGCGGTGACACGACGACGAGCTCGGCGGCGAGGCGCGCGAGCCCGCGCTCGAGAGTCGGCGCGGCGCGCGACGCGACGACGCCGTCGGCGCCTTCGGCGATGCAGTCGACGACCGCCGAGGCGAGCGCGGGCGTCGACAGGTCGGCAACGATTCGCGCGCCGGGGAGCCGGGAGGCCACGTCGACGGCTTTTCTCAGACGCTCGAGCGGTTGGCTCGGATCGAGGCTCGCCATCGCTGAAAACGGAGGCGTGCCGCTTTCGGAGACCCAGACCGGGGCGCCTTCGACGGCGGCGAGCGCGAGCGCCCCGAGCAACGCCTGGGTTCCTCCGTCGCGCGGCCCGACGACGAGTACGTTCACGCGGGCAGCGACGGCTTGCTGGAGCAGTGTGGCCATCGCGCGCGAGACGGCGCCGCGACGCACGAGCTCCTCGAGCGTGAGCGTCGAGCGGCGAGCGCGGCGCAGTGCGAGCAGCGTCCCGCTCGGAGCCGCCGGACCGACGACGGCGCGCAGCGAAAGTCCGTCGGGCAGACGCCGCTCGACGAGGGTTTCGTCCGGCCGGAGCGGAAGCTTCGCTTGCTCGCAGAGCCGACGGAGCGTCCAGAGAAGCGCTGTGTCCGAAGAAAATCCGGGTTCGGCGACGGCTGCGCGCCCCGAACGAACGACCGTGACCCGATCGAATCGTTGCACGCCGACCTCGGCGACGGCGGTGTCTTTCAAGAATTCGCCGATCGGACCGAAATCCATGAGCTCGGCGCGCGCCGCGCTGAGCACGCGCTCGGCGTCCAGGCTGCCCGCGTCGCGCTCGAGGCCGGTCCAAACCTCGTGAATCAGCTGTTCGAGCCGCTGCCGCTGCGCCGGTTCGGCGACGCGATCGAGGTCACCGGCGGGGAGGCGCTCGGCAACCTTGCCGACGAGATCGGCGACGAGCTCGTGCAACGCCGTGGACTCGCCGAAGCCTTCGTCGAGCGTATTGCGCGTGGACGCTGCGGGCGTCGCCGTGTCGATGGAGACCGACGTCGGACGGCCGGGCATCTCCGACGGGATCGCGCTCGGTGTCGGCGCGGCGGTTTCGCTGCTCGCCGCTTCGGGGTGCGACGTGGCGGACGCACGGGTTCCGGCCGAGCTCGTCTCGTACGAAATCGAAGCTTCGCGATCGGCTGGAGGCTCGACGCGCAGCACGAAGTCGCCGACGTAGATGCGATCGCCTTCACGTACGATCGTCGCCTGCGCGATGCGGCGGCGGTTGACGTACGTCCCGTTCGTACTGTTGAGATCGGTGACGATGAAGCGGCCGTCGCGGTAGAGCAGCCGCGCGTGGCGCTTCGAGACGTTGCCTTTGGGCAACGTGATGTCGTTGCCCTGGACTCGGCCTACCGTAAGCTCGCTCGATTCGAATACTTCCCGGCGCTCAGCCCCGCCCTTCTCGTGAATGACGATGGTGAATGCCGGGGCCTTCGAGCTCTGCGACGGTGAAGCCACGACGAATGGAACCTTGGCGAACCGAAGGCCCCCGTGTCAATCACGCGCAGCCGTCGCGCGGAAAGCGCGGCCGCTCGGTGGGTCGCCACGGGGGTGCTCCCCCCGGCTCAACCCTCGCGAATCGCGCGCTCGTTGCGAACGTCGCTCGTGACGAGAGCGAGGAGCTCCCCGGCAAGGGCCATCACGTCGCGCTCGGAGAAGCCGCCAGCCCGAAACTCGCGGTAGATGTTCTTGGCGAGAATCGCCACCGCTTTCGGATCGCCTTCGCTCGTCTTGCTCATTGCTTCTGCCATGACTGAAAGTCGCGCCGACAGGATTCGGTTCGGCGGCCCTCTCTATCCAAGAATGATGCCGAACGGGGATAGCCCTAAAAGTCCCCACATGTTCGAGGAAAGTGAGGTCCGGCGCGTAATCCCGTTCGCATCCTGGCTGCGAAAGCCGCGCGGAGCGGCATAAACCCTTACGCGCATTGAGGAAAGTGGTCTGACCAACTAGCAGACTGGTTGAACCAGAACCGACCCGGTCAAGCGCCCGGATACGACCCGACGATATCTCGGGTCGGTCGCTCGATGCTCGAGAGGAGACTCGTCACGAGCTCGCGCTCTTCGCCGTCGAAGTAGAGCGCGTCGCCGACGCAGGGGTCGGCGCACGACGGGATCGCAGCCCCATTCGCGAAAATGCGCACACCCCCCGCGAGCCTCCGGTGAATGGCCAAGTGGGACGGAAGCCACCGCCCCGTGCGCCGATCGCGCACCGCCACGCAGATTTCGCCGCGCAGGTGATATTCGGTGTTGCGGGTCACGTACATACGATGAACGCGCCGCTCGGGACCTCGATAAGTGTCGCCCTTCATGCTCGCCATTGTGCGACGAGCGTTCGGGCGCTGCCCAGTTTGTGAACGCGGAACGCGCCGGCACGCGCACGAATGCCGGGTTGTTGCTCGCCCATGGCTTCCCCGACGTACGATCGTATTCGTGAGCGAGCGATTGCGTGCGCCGAAGGGGAAAGGACCGGGTCTCAGCAAGACCCGGTCGCTCGGCTTGCTCGAGCGGAGAACGCTCACCGTGCTCCGCAGCAGCGACTATCGCTGGCGCGAGCTCTTCGAGCGCGCCGACGTGATGAGCGAAGGCGCCTGCCGCGACGAGCCCGACGGGACGACGTACTACGGCTCGACCAGCGTGCTCTTGCCGTTCGCGTCGAAAGGCGGCGCCGTTCCCGACGAGCTCGGCAGCGAGGTCGCCGCCCTCATTGCGAACGATCCGCACGCGCGGGTGCGCGCCGTGCGCATGGCGTGCCTCGAAGCCCAGGTTCGCTCGCGGGGTCCGCTCGGGCGCGTGCGCGCCGAGCTCTTCGTGCGTTCGACGACGCGCGGCATCAAGGTGGACGTCGAGGTGGAAGCAGCGGTACTTCCCGAGGCGGCGCCGAAGTCCCGTCGCGCCGAAGCGAGCGAGAGCCGACGCGGACCGAGAGCGCAATGAGAGCTCGCCCGTCAAGCGCGAAGTTTCGTCACACGCAAGCGTCGGGGGCGGGCACCCCGCGCAAGAAAGTCACGCCGAACACCAGTCGACGACGACACGTGGCGCTCGGCTCGCCGTTCGGTGGACGAACGCTTGACAGGGCGACGCCGTCGGAAGACTGATCGATGTCCTCGCGAAGCGCGAACGTCATGGGCCGCAGAAAGCAACGCGACGACAAAATCATCCACGTCGTGTTCGGCCCAGGTGGCGGCCGCACGCAGCGTTTGAGCGATCGTCCGAAAGCCGAGCACGAGCACCCGGCTGACGGAAGCCGCGAGCCGCTCACCGATCTCTTCACCGCCAGCGAGATCGCGCGCCTGCTCACGATCTCGCCGACGCGGCTCCGCACCCTCGATCGCGCCGGGGTCGTTTCGCCGACGGGACGGCGGCTCGGCCGTCGCGCGTACACCTTCTCGGACCTCATCGCGCTCCGAACCGCGCAGTCGCTGCTCGACCAGCGCGTGCGGCTGCGCGACGTGACGCGTGCGGTGACGGCCCTCAAGCGTTCGCTGCCGAAGGTCACCCGCCCCCTCCAAGAGCTCCGCATCGTCTCGGACGGCCAGCGCGTCGTCGTGCGTACCCACGACGGCGTGTTCGAGCCCCTGACGGGCCAAATGGTGCTGGATTTCGAGGTAAAAACGCTGCGCGACGACGTCGTGCGCGTTCTCCGACCTTCCGCCGGGCGCGAGCGCGCCCGCACGGCGTACGAGCTCTACCTGCGAGCAAGTCAGCTCGACGAGGATCCCGGCAGCATGGACGAAGCCGAGCGGCTCTACCGCGAGGCCATGACCCTCGATCCGTGGCTCGCCATCGCCTACACGAACCTCGGCAACATTCGTTTCCGCAGGCAGGACGGAACGGGCGCCGAACAGCTCTACCGAAAGGCGCTCGAGATCGATCCGCGCCAGCCCGAGGCGCAGTACAACCTCGGCTACGTCATGCTCGAACGCGCGGAGCCCGAGGCGAGCATCCCGCTCTTCCTCGGAGCCATCGAAAGCGACCCGAAGTTTTCGGACGCGTACTTCAACCTCGCGATGGCGTACGAGCAGGTCGGCGACTCGCAGAAGGCGCGCCCGTTCTGGAAGAGCTACATCTCGCTCGAGCCCACGGGAACCTGGACCGAGATCGCAAAGCGTCATCTCTGAGCCAACCGAGTTGACGAACGTCGCGCAAAGGCTCGGCGCCTTGCCCGTCTCGGTCGAGCGGAGCGCCGTCAGCGGAGCGAATACCGCGCGCCGAGCGCGTCGAGCAACCGGTCGCGGACGGCTGGCTCCCGGCGCTCGACGTTCACGAGCTCGCCTTGGTCGCGCGCGAGCGCGTAGAGCTCCACCGAGTCGCGTTCGATATCCGAAATGATCTTCCAGTCGTCGAACGTGAGCGATTGCAGCGTCACTCCGGAACGAAAGTACTCGCAGTAGGCCCCGCGCTCGGCGAACGGCGCAGGCTCCGCGAGCGCTCGGAGCAGGCTCTCGCCGTCGAGAGCCAGCGAGCCGCGCGCGATTCCGAGCAGCTCGAGCAGCGTCGGCACCACGTCGACGAGCTCGACCGGAGCGCGGACCACCGCGGCGTCGAGACCGGGAACCCGAACGACGAGCGGTACCCGCGTTTGCTCGACATAGCAGGAACGACCGTGAAACCGCTTGCCGTGCTCGCCGAACGCCTCGCCGTGGTCCGCCGTCAGAATGACGATCGTCCGGTCGGCCACGCCGCGCCGCTCGAGCGCCGCGAAGATCGCGCCGACGACGGAGTCGGCAAAGGCAATCTCGCCGTCATAGCGCGCGATCGTGTCGGCGCCGAAGTCGAAGCGCGGCTGCTCCACGTAGGGCTCGTGGGGATACGGCAGGTGCTGCCACAGCAAGAACGGCTCCTTGGTTCGTGCGATGAAGCGCTCGGCCTCCTCTCGCAGCGCGCCGGTCCTCTCGTAGCTCTGGAACCGGCTCGCGAGGTCGAGTGGGTCGAATACCCGGAACGCAGCGAAACCGGCCGTCGTGTACCCCGTCGCCGCCACGAGCTCGCTCACGAGCGGCGCTTCCGCCCCGAGCGTGTACGAGTACCAGCGCTTGCCGAGCCTGGCCTTCGGATGCCCGTAGTCGCGCGGCAGGCGGTGCGGATACCGCCCCGTCAGCATCGAGGGAACGCTGTCCCAGGTGCTCGTCGCCTGGACGAAGGCTCGTTCGAAGCGCAGGCCGCTCGACGCGAGGCGGTCGATGTTCGGCGTGGTCCTTCGAGCATAGCCGTAGGCGCCCACGTGGTCGGCGCGGAGCGCGTCGATGCCGAGCCAGACGACGTTGAACCCGCGCGCGTTCGGTACGGGATAGGGAGCGCGCGGCCGGTCGGAGCGGCGCCGTGCGTCGCTTCCCGAACAGTTTTCGTCGAGCCCATTTTCCGGAACGTCCGTGCGGCTCGGAGCGAACCGTGGGTCGAAGGCGCGGCAGTCGCGGCCGCCGAAAAGACTCGAAGAACCGTCGCCGTCCACGTCGGTCGCCCGGCGCAGCGCGAGCACGAGCTTGCCGTAGAAGAGCGCGTCGGTCGACGCCGGCGGGCGAACGTCCGCCGCCTCGAGCGCGACGAGCGTACCCACCCCGAGCGCGAGGCAAGCAGCCGCCCGCCGCGGGCGATTCAAGGCGCCGCGAGCGGAGGGCCATGTCCACTCGAGCGCCACGGCGAACGCGAGGACGGCCTCGAGCGCAAGCAGCGCGTGCAGCTCTTTCGGCAGCGTGTCGAACAGACGATGCGCGACGAGGAGCGACGACCCGACCAACGCCGCGCCGCCCGCGACGGCAACGCGGCGCGTGCCGCTTCGCCGGGCGGGGGCGAACGCGAGCAGGTAGGCGACGAGAAAAGCGAAGGCCGGGAGCCCCACGACTGCCACGGCGATCACGAGGCTCCGCTCGATCACCGTAAACGAACGCCAGGCCCACTCGAGCCAGCTCGCGAAGACGAACAGCCCGCCTGCGGCGAGCGGCAGCGAGACGAGCGCGCTCGCTACGGCGGGATGCGCGCGATGGCGCGTGAATCGAGCGGTGCTCCTGGCCACCGCGACGGCGACGGCTCCTGAGGCGGCACCGGCGGTGAGCAGTGCCGACGCCGATGCAGCGCCGAAAAGGAGCGCGTCCGTCACGCTCGCGAAGCGGACTCGCCGGAAAAGGTCGAGCCAATCGATCAGCGTCAACCCGCACGAAAGCACGAGACCCGCGGCGATTCCCTGCCGGTACGCGGCCGCGCTATCCGCTTCTCCCGTGGTTTCCACCGTAAGCTCGAACGGGAGCGCCGCGGCTCAGAGTTTTCGGTGCTCGAGACTCGGTAGCGACGCGCGCACGCTCGCAAGACGTCCGGCGTCGATCGTCCCGAGCGCGAACCCGCGCCCGTCCGAACACTCCGAGATCACCGTACCCCACGGATCGGCGATGAGCGCATGCCCGTAAGTGCTACGCCCGAGCGGGTGCTTACCCCATTGCGCCGCGGCGACGACGTAGCACTGCGACTCGATGGCGCGGGCGCGCAAGAGCACGTGCCAATGATCCTTGCCCGTGTGCAGCGTGAACGCCGAGGGGGCGAGCAGCACTTCGGCGCCGAGGCGTCCGAGCGCGCGGTAGAGCTCCGGAAAGCGCAGGTCGTAGCAGATCGACAAGCCGACGCCGAAGCCGGCGACGCTCAGCAGCGAAGGGCTCGCGCCGGGCGTCGTCGACGCCGACTCGCGGAGCGTCGTCCCGTCGCTGAGGTCGACGTCGAACAGGTGGATCTTGCGGTAGCTGCCGAGGAGCATTCCCGCGGAGTCGAAAACGACGGCGGTATTGTACGGGCGCTCCGCGTCGTCGCTCCGCTCGGGCATTCCGCCTCCGACGACGACCACGCCGTGGCGGCGCGCGAGCGACGCGAGGGCGCGCTGGATGGGAGCATCGACGTCGCCCAGCGTCTCGGCGTGGCTCGCGCGCTCCGACTCGGGACCCATGAACGCGAAGTTCTCGGGAAGCACCACGAGCTTCGCCCCGCGCGACGCGGCCGCGGCGCAGAGCTCCCCGCAGGCCGCGAGGTTCTCGGCGACGCGGCTCTGGCTGGAGAGCTGGACGGCGGCGACCTCGAGCGTTCGCCCGCCGGGCGAGTTCGTGAGCAGGTGGGGATACGACGGAGCGGCGATACCCGCGAGAGTAGCCTTAAACGCACGTTCTCGGCGATAATCTGCGCGATCGTACTAGGCTCCTTTCGGCGGCTCCGATGACGGACAAGCGAACGGACGAAATGCAGACGTTCGAGCCGGGGCGGCGCGACCGGCTTCGCGGGCCCGCGGGGCTCGTCCTGCTCTACGCGGGAGAATACGCGTCGCTGCCCGCCGCCTGGCCGCTCGCCCGCTCCACGACCGTCATCGGGCGCGACGCGGCGGCCGACATCGTCTTGCCCGTCACGGCGGTGTCGCGACGGCACGCCGAGATCACCAAGGAAGCCGGCGCGTTCGTCGTGCGCGATCTCGGCAGCCGCAACGGGACGCTCGTGAACGGCCATCCCGTGAGCGAGGACGCGCTCGAGCCGCTCGACGAGCTCCGCATCGGCGACGCGGTGTTGAAGCTCGTCGCGGAAGGCTCGGAAGACTACGCCGCCTACCGCATCGACGGAGCGCTTCTCGGGCACGCGGCGCGGCGCGCCCGCCAGCCGAGCGCCCTCGTCGGTGGGCTCCAAATCGACCGCATCGTCGCGGAGCTCGAACGCGTCGCGCCGGCGCCGCTCAACGTCCTGCTCCTCGGCGCGAGCGGCACGGGTAAAGAGGTCGTCGCCTCCGAGATCCACCGGCTGAGCGGCCGCCCGGGGCGCTTCCAGGCCGTCAACTGCGCCGCAATTCCGCAGAACCTCATCGAGAGCGAGCTCTTCGGCTTCAAGCGCGGGGCCTTCTCGGGCGCCGACCGCGACAAGCCGGGGCTCATTCGCGGCGCCGACGGCGGGACGCTCCTGCTCGACGAAATCGGCGACATGCCGCTCGACGCGCAGGCGAAGCTCTTGCGCGTCATCCAGGCGCGCGAAGTGCTACCGCTCGGCGCCACGGCGCCCGAACGCGTCGACGTGCGCGTCGTGTGCGCGACCCACCGTGACCTCGGCAAGCTCCAGCGCGAAGGAAAGTTCCGGGAGGATCTCTTCGCTCGGCTGAACGAATATGCGCTCGACCTTCCTCCGCTTTACGAGCGCAAGGAAGACGTCTTCGCGCTCGTAACGAGCTTCCTCGCGCGCTTGGGGCGGCCCGAGCTCAAGCTCACCTTCCCGTTCATGACGGCGCTCTTGCACCATGACTGGCCGTACAACGTGCGCGAGCTCGAAGGGTGCATCAAGCGCGCGGTCGCCCTCGCCGACGGCCCGGTGCTCCTACCCGAGTACCTGCCCGAAGCGGTGACGGAAGCCATGCAGGGCTACGGCAAGCCGGCGACCCGCACGGCACCGGGAACCCATCCGCCGCCCGCGCACGGCGTGCCGAGCGAGGAGGAGCTCCGCCGGATGCTCGACAGCCACGGCGGTAACGTCGCCGCCGTGGGCCGGGAGCTCGGCAAGGCGCGGATGCAGATCCACCGCTGGATGAAGCGGTACGGCATCGAAATCGAGGACTATCGGAGCTGACGCCGCCGAGCGAGCTCAGTCACCGCGCCAGTCGAGCGATGCCATCTGAATGCCCTGGAGGTCCGGACGCAGGGCCGCAATGAACCAGCGGCCGTCGACGTCGCGGATGATTTCGGGCGCAGCCAGCGGCAGCACGCCGATCAGGTACTGGTCGTTGTCGACGCCGAAATCGAACGGATTCGGCGAACGGTAGACGGTCGTCTGGGCGTTCGCGCCGTACCGCTGCGTGCGAAAGAGGAAGTAGTCGCCGCCTTCGCGAGGCTGCACGACGAAGGGGCTCTCGGCTGCCGCAGGGTCCGCTCCCGCATAGCCGCCCCGCGCCACGATGGCCGGCGGGCTCCACGTCACGAGGTCGGCGGACGTGCGAACGTAGTCCGCGCCCAGTCCGGCCGTGTAATAGACGCGGTACTCGTTCGGCGCGACGAAGAGCATCGGATCGCGAGTCCCCATTCCAGGGCCTTCGCCGAACATGGCGCTCATGCCCGTCGGCTGGAGAACCCGCTGGAAACCCTTCCCATCGAGCGAGATCGCCCGAGAAATGTCCTCGGAATCCCCATAGACCATGTTCCAGGTATCGCCGATCCGCTGAACGTGCGGGGCCCGGAGACCGCCCAGGGTTTCCCCGACGGCCGTGTCGGCGACCATGGCGACCCCGCCCTCGGACCAATAGGCCGTCGCGAGCCGCTGAGCTTCCCAGCGGAAGAAGAGCCGCGAATTGCCGCCGACATTCGTGTTCTGAATGCTCGACCAGAGCTGCCAGCTTCCGTCCGCCGCTCGCCAGATGGCGAAGTCGACGGGCTGCTGCTGCATGCCGTTGTCGTAGGCGCCAAGGTTCGGGTTTCGCGCGATATCCCAGAACTCGCCGACGACCGGCCGTAGAGGGCCGGTCTCCATATCCGCTTCGGGAGCGGGCGCGCTGCAGGCCAGAAGAAGTAGGCCGAGTGCTCCAGTAAGACGCATCGGGTGCGAATACAGTAGCCGAACCTTGTGAGGGTGTGTCCCACACTCGGCGTATTTCACTTACACTTCGCTCTTTCGATCGGAATGAAACCGGTTCCCGTTTTAAACCGCGATGACATCGGCCCGCGAACCAGTCCGAAAAACGCGAAACATGGCGGCCGACAAAACTGGCGCTGCGGCCGGAGCGTAGTGCCTGCTCTCACGGTGACCTCGACGGCTGAGCTCGGTCGGCGTCGGGCTCGGGCTACCCGACTCGCCGTGCCGAGAACGCTGGTGCGACGCGCGCCGAATCGCAGAGCGTGCCCGCGTTCGCGCATCGAGAACGAGGACGACGCGCTGACGTTGTTTGTCCCCCCAGCGCCGAGCGTGCGGTTGACTTGAGCATCCGAAGCCCGTAGCGGTTCCGCGTTTGGCGACCCGCAAGAAAACCCCGAAAGATTCCGGCGACGGCGAGGGCGAAGCGCCGCGCCGCCGCAAGCGTGCCGCGGACGGAAACGGCGACGATCAGCTCCCGCTCTTCGCCGAAGAGAACGCGGCACTCCACGACCTCGCGCGCACGAAGTACCTGAACTACGCGCTCTCCGTCATCACGAGCCGCGCGCTGCCGGACGTGCGCGACGGACTCAAGCCGGTGCAGCGCCGCATCCTCTACACGATGTGGCAGCAGGGCGTTGGCCCGACGGACAAGCACCGGAAGTGCGCGAAGATCGTCGGCGACGTGATGGGCAGCTACCACCCGCACGGCGACTCGGCGATCTACGAGTCACTCGTGCGCATGGCGCAGTCGTTCAGCATGCGCGGCACGCTGGTGGACGGGTCGGGAAACTTCGGTTCCCTCGACGGCGATCCTGCCGCCGCGTACCGGTACACCGAATGCCGCCTGGCGCCGCTCGCGACGCGGCTGCTCGACGAGCTCGACCAGGACACCGTGCATTTTCGGCCCAACTACGACGGGACGAAGACCGAGCCCGTGGTGCTGCCGGCGCAGCTGCCGCACCTTCTCGTCAACGGCACGACCGGCATCGCCGTCGGCATGGCGACGAACATTCCGCCGCACAATCCCGAGGAAGTGTGCGCGGCGGCCCTGCGCCTGCTCGACGCGCTCGATCAGGGCAAGCAGCTTTCGTCCCGAGAGCTCGCGCGCACCATCAAGGGGCCGGACTTTCCGACCGGAGGGCAGATCGTTTCGAGCTCGGAAGAGATCAAGCAGGTCTACGACACGGGCCAGGGAGCCATCAAAGTGCGCGGCACCTGGCAACTCGCAAGGGAGGGACGCTCGAGCAAGACCGTCGAGATCACGAGCATTCCCTACGCGGTGAACAAGTCGACGCTCGTCGAGCGAATCGCGGAGATCGCGCTTTCGAGAAAGCTCCCGATGCTGCTCGACGTGAAGGACGTGTCCACCGACGCCGTCTCGATCGAGCTCGAGCTCAAGAAGGACGCCGACGAGCGCAAGGTGCTCGCGTACCTCTTCAAGAACACGCCGCTCCAAGCGAGCTTCTTCGCGAACTTCACCTGCCTCGTGCCCACGGAAAACGCCGAGGTGGGCCGTCCCGAGCGGCTCGATCTGCATCAGATCCTCTGGTATTTCCTGCAGTTCCGGCTCACCGTCGTCACGCGACGCCTCGAGCACGAGCTCGAGGGGCT